>JAUWTE010000328.1 GCA_030609765.1 Acidobacteriota bacterium | reverse complement strand
TGAGAAGAATGGCGATGCCCTCATTGATCCATTCTCCCATCTGGTCATAGATGTCGGCCTTCGCCCCCACGTCGATTCCACGGGTGGGCTCGTCCAGGAGGAGCACCCTGGGGGCCGGAAGGAGGCAACGTGCCAGATACACCTTCTGCTGGTTTCCCCCGGAGAGGGTACGGACCGGCGCTTCGAGGGAAGGAGCCTTGAGCCGGAAATCCTGGGTCAGGCTCTCCACAGCCTCTCGTTCCTCTCTCTGCCGCACCCATCCAGACCGGCTGGAAAAACGGCTGAGGCTGGACAGGCTGACACTGTGGGTCACGCTCATTTCCGGGGCCATGCCCAGGGATTTTCGGTCGTTCGTCAGCAAGACCAGCCCCCGCTCCACCGACGCCCGAGGGTCCCGGAGCGGCAAGGGCTCTCCCAAGAGGCTGGCCTTCCCGTAGACTCTCCCCTCCAGTGCCCCGAAGAGGGCGTGGAGCACCTCGCTCTTCCCGGACCCCTCCAGGCCGGCCAGGCCGAGGATCTCACCCTTCCGGAGGGTGAAGCCGACGCCTTCCACTACTGAGCGAGTCCGGATGCAGGGGTGAGTCACCCGCAGCTCTTCCACCTCCAGGACACCCTCCCCGGAGGAGGAAGTCCCGGGGATCCCGCCCTCCTTCGGGTCCGAGTCCGCCTCCTGCGTCGCCGGGTCAGGGCCCACCCTCCGCAGAACCAGCTCCCGGCCCACCATCAGCTTTACCAACTCGTCGGGTGACAGCTCGGAGGCCGGCCCCGTGCCCACCCGCCCACCGTCCCGGAGGACGGTGATACGGTCCGCCAGGCGGTAGATCTCCTCCATCTTGTGGGTGATGTAAACGATCCCCCGGCCCTGGCGCCGCAACTCCAGGATGCGGCGGAAGAGGGCCTCGACCTCGGCCTCGCCCAGGGCGCTGGTCGGTTCGTCGAAGACCACCACGGCCGCGTCCCGGGCCAGGGCCCGGGCGATCTCCCGCGTCTGCTGGCCTGCGATGGAGAGATCTCCCACCAACTGCCAGGGGGGGAAATCCAACTCCATGTCCTCCAGGATACGAGCCGCCTCATCCTCCTGGGCCCGGAAATCCACCTGGCCCAGGGGCCCGGTTCGCTCATGCCCCAGAAAGAGGTTGTCGCAGATGCTCATGGTGGGCACCAGGGAGAGTTCCTGGTGGATGGTGGCGATCCCGGCCTGGACCGCCTGACTGGGGCGGGAGAAACGGTACAACCGACCCGCCACATACATCTCGCCGGAAAAATCGCCGTAGACTCCGGAGAGAACCTTTATGAGGGTGCTCTTTCCGGCTCCATTCTCCCCCGCCAAAACGTGCACTTCTCCCGGGAACACATGGAAGTCCACGCCGTGGAGGACCTCCGTGGACCCGAAGGACTTCCGGATGCCCCGCATGTCCACGAGGGGATCGGGCCGGATCGTTGAGTTCCCGGTGGCGGCCATCCGCTCTCTCCCACCTCCATGTCCAGGCGCCAGATTGCCGAAACCCAAGGAGGATACTGCCGTGACCAAGCATTTCGCCATTGGCCCGTTGGCCGCCTGTCTCCCGATCCCAGGGTTTGCCCAGGTCCAGGGGGCACCTTTCTGGGGAGGCCCAGTTGGATTGGTTGATTGGTAACAGAAGGATCAGTGCCGTTCTTAGTACACTCGAGAGGGAAGGGCTAACACCCCGTCGGGGAATCCCGAGTTCAGAAGAAGCAAGACGGGAGCTTTGGCAAAAAGAACGCGATCGCCGAAATCGATACCCACAAACACGAAACGACATCAAATTGCGTCGTGACGCGGCCCCTCCTGCCTCTAGCCAACCCCCTCATTGAGTCGTAGTGTTGGGTTGCATTCTGACCCTCGGAGCCGCTTGTATGGTCGACCAGATCGACCGATTGAAGGCAGCACTCTCGGACCGCTACGCGATCGAACGCGAACTCGGCGCAGGCGGCATGGCGACAGTGTACCTCGCCGAGGATCTCAAGCATCGTCGTCAGGTAGCCATCAAGGTCCTCCATCCCGATTTGGCCGCTAGCATCGGTGTCAAACGCTTCGTGCGCGAGATCGAGATCGCTGCCAATCTCACACATCCGCACATCTTGCCGCTGTTCGACTCCGGTGAGGCAGACGGATTCCTGTACTACGTGATGCCGCTCGTAGAAGGCGAATCGCTGCGCGATCGGCTGTTGCGTGACAAGAAGCTCTCCGTGCCCGATGCCGTGCGCATCACAGATCAAGTGGCCGCGGCGCTGAGCTATGCGCACGAGCGCGGCGTGATTCACCGCGATATCAAACCGGAGAACATCCTCTGCACCGGCAATCAAGCCGTCGTTGCAGACTTCGGCATCGCACGAGCCGTCGAGGTGGCCGGTGGGGAGACACTCACCGGCACCGGTATTGCCATCGGTACCCCAGCCTACATGAGTCCGGAGCAGGCAGCAGGCGACAGCAATATCGACGGCCGCAGTGATGTGTACGCCCTCGGCTGCGTCGTGTACGAGATGGTGAGTGGCCGCACGCCGTTCGAGGGTGCCACTCCCCGGGCACTGTTGGCGAAGCACGCAGTGGACACCGCACCGAGTCTGCGCACACTCGATCCCGACCTCCCGCCTTACGTGGAACGGGCGGTGAGCCAAGCTCTGGTGAAGGATCCCGGGCGGCGCTTCAAGACACCAAACGACTTTGCGGCGACGCTCATGTCGCAGACGGTAGTGCCACGAGTCGGCAGGCGGCGACTAGCGGTGTTGCCACCCATCAATCTCATGAACGATCCCGGACAAGAGTACTTCGTCCAGGGGATGCACAACGCGTTGATCTCCGAACTGCAGCGGGCTGGTGTAGCGGTGATCGCGCGCACGTCGGTACTGCAATACGAGAACACGCAGAAACCAGTTCGCCAAATCGCGGGAGAACTCGGAGTCGACGCACTCGTAGAGACCTGCGTGTTCCGGGCGGCGGACAGCGTAGAACTCGAAGTCCGGCTGGTCGATGGGAGTACGGAGGAGTATCTCTCGGACCCCATCGCCAGAAGCGGCGAGCTTCGCAATGTGGTGGCGGTGTACCGCGAGCTCACAGGTGCGATTGCCGCCGAGATCCACGCCGCGCTCACCCCGCAAACAGAAGCACATCTGGCGAGCGCTCGGCCCGTCAATCCGGAGGCCTACGAGGCCTACCTCAGGGGCCAGTTTCACTGTTGGCGGCTAACGCCGACCGACCTGGACCAGGCATTCGAGTACTTCCAGCGGGCGCTCACGCTGGATTCCACGTACGCCCCTGCGCAAGCGGGCATTGCCTGGGTCTGGTTTGGCCGAGGACAGTTCGGTCTCGTACCGCCGAGGGAGGCAGCGGCGCACGGGCGCGCCGCCGCACGGCAAGCCTTGGCACTCGACAGCACGCTGGCGGAAGTCCAATACGCCGCTGCCCTGGTCCGGATCTGGCAAGAATGGGACTGGGAGGGTGGGGAGGCGGCGTTTCGGAGGGCGATCGAGATCAACCCCAACTACGCGGACGCGAGACTGTCGTACACGGGCTTCCTGGCCCAAATGGGGCGAACGGATGAAGCGCGGGCCCAAATCGAGAGAGCGCTGGAGTTGGATCCTTTCAACCCAATGATCAGGTCATTCAACGGATACAGACTGCTTTACGAGCGACGGTATGCCGAGAGCATCTACGAGTATGAGGCAGCGCTACGGATAGAGCCTGACAACCCCGTGCACTTTTTCAACCTCGCCAGCGCGTACCACCAAAACGGCAACTATGACGAAGCGCTTGTAATGGTCCGAAAACTTGTCCCGGGCGACCAGGAACTCGAGGAGGCGCTCGACCGGGGGTATGCAGAGGGTGGTTATCGGGCCGCAATGTTGAAATACGCTGAGACACTGGCCGCACGCCCGGAGGCGGCAGAACTGCTATCCATGACGGTTGCCATCATATATGCCTTTGCGGGCGAAAAGGAACGGACCCTGGATTGGCTCGAGATCATGCACCAGACTGGCAATCCCAACATGCCAGCCATATTCGAACCTCTATTCGGTCTAGTATTCGACGACCCGCGGTTCCAGGATCTACGTCGGCGGATGAACATGCCGATGTAGTGTCGAGTCCGCGACTCGATTCCGCGATGCAAACCTGAGCGGGTGCTGCCTGCTGTCGCCCCCCACTGGAGATTGGAGAAAGCCCCATCAAGACCGTGGCTCGTCCGGTGCTCGGCGGTCTTCGCCACGACTTCCGACTCGCCGCGTAGCTCAGGTTGGAGCGCAAACGTTGAGGCTGGCCCAATCGGGCTCGCGGTCATTCCTGGTTACGCCCCTCAGCCTGGCTTGTTCTCATCCGGGCCAAAAATATCCGTCTCAAGTGCCACCTGATCCCGAGGAAATCAGGTCGATGGGTATCCGTCCTGCCCAGGGCATCCGATGACGTCCCAGGGTAATTGTGGATGAGTTTTTCACGGAGGACGGGGTCGAGACCAGGGTGCCGTACCCGCGTTTCATGATAGATCCTTTCGACGCTCCTCGAGCCTCCTCGCGATTTCCTCGACTGCGAACTGAGGAACTTCCCTCTCCCGTG
>JAUWTE010000088.1 GCA_030609765.1 Acidobacteriota bacterium | reverse complement strand
TGGAGCTCGCACCCGAGCTTCGCGCGCGACGTTCCGGGCCGCATGGTCTACGTGGAGAGTCGTAGGCAAACCAAGGTTCGCGGCGTGCCGCTCAACTCCTCGCGAGGAACAGCGGGCGGTGATGTCGCCACCGTAATTGCGAGTGCGCGCAACGCACTGATGCCCGAGCCTTCACCCGATGGACGATGGGTAGCCTTCGCAACGGGCCAGGGCCAGCAAGAAGATATCTACGTCGTGCGCACCGATGGTTCTGAGCTGAGACAACTCACCAACAATGCCGCGCGCGATCGTTTGCCGCGCTGGTCGCCCGACGGCCGCCTCATCACCTTCGTTTCGAACAGCACAGGCAGCGATCAAATCTGGAGCATCCGGCCCGACGGATCCGATCTGCGTCAGGTGACCGCAGCGGGAGGCCGGCAGGTTTCGCTCGCGACCTGGTCACCGAATGGATCGCAGCTTTGCCTGAATACCTCCGGCGACCTCGTGGCCGACCTCAACTTCCTCATTGATCCCACTGTCGCGGCGGACCAGCAGACGCTTGGAGGGATTCCGCCGATGATGGGAGGCGAAGTCTTCGAGGCACATTCGTGGTCGCCGGATTCCAGCCGCCTCGCGGGTACGCTTCGCGCCGCCGGCAAGTCGGCTGCGGGAATAGCGCTGTTTACATTCCAATCTCAGGAATACGAGCAGCTCACGGAATTCGGAGTGCATCCGGTGTGGCTGAGCGACAGTCGCCGTCTGCTCTTCGAGAACCGGGGCAAGATCATGCTCGTCGACCGTCGTTCGGGCGACGTGAGCGAAGTCTATTCGGCAGGGCCCGACGAGATGTCCGAGTACTTCTCGGTCTCACGCGATAACCGCTGGATCTACGTGACCGTCAAGACCACCGACTCGGAATTGTGGCTGCTCGATCTCGTCTCGGGTGAGCGCGGGGGCCGCTGACCTACTGCCATCGCATTTTCTCCCAAGATAAGTCGATCAAAGGCTCGTTTTTCGGCTCGTTTTCTGGCTCAATAGTCTTTTCCCGTGGTGGCTGCTTGCCTAGGGCGATGGGTGGAACGGCGAGCGGCATCTTGAGATTCATGGGAAGCCTTCCATTTGCCGGGCGGCGCAGATCTCGAGGGGGCTCGAGGGGCGCCAGAGGACCGAATCTCAACCGCAGATTCAAGACAGAGGAGACTCCACAGTGGGCGGCATGTTCGGGGTGGTATCGCAACAAGACTGTGTAGACGATCTCTTTTACGGCACGGACTATCACTCGCATCTGGGCACCCAGCGGGGCGGGCTCGCCGTAGCAAATGACGAGGGCTTCAAGCGGCACATTCACGACATCACCAGCTCGCAGTTCCGCAGCAAGTTCGAGGACGTTATTCCTCGCCTGCACGGCAGCATGGGAATCGGCGTCATCAGCGACTACGAAGACCAGCCGCTGCTGATCAACTCGCACCACGGCGCCTACGCCATTGTTACTGTCGGCAAGGTCGACAATCTCGAAGAGCTGGTGAAGGCGGCCCTGCAGAAGAACGGGGTTCATTTCTCGGAGATGACCGGCAGCGAGGTGAACCCGACGCAGCTCGTCGCGCACCTCATCGACCAGCGCGAGACCTTCGAGGAGGGCATCGCCCATGCCCAGGAGAAGATCAAGGGTTCGTGCTCCATCATGCTGCTGACCGACAGGGGAATTTACGCCGCGCGCGACCGTATGGGACGCACGCCTCTCTCGATCGGTAGCAAGAATGGCTCCCTCGCCATCACCCTCGAGACCTGCGCCTTTCCAACACTGCGCTACGAGCCCGACAGGGAGCTTGGCCCGGGCGAGATCGTTTTCGTGAGCACCGATGGAGTCGAGCAGCTCAAGCCGCCTGGCGACAAGATGCAGATCTGCTCGTTCATGTGGGTCTACTACGGATATCCCGCATCGAGCTACGAGGGCGAGAACGTCGAGGCGGTCCGCTACCGTTGTGGCGAGCGGCTTGCGAAACGGGACGACGTGGATATCGACATGGTGGCCGGGATTCCCGACTCGGGAACCGGGCACGCGATCGGCTACTCGAACGCCGCGCATGTGCCGTACCGGCGACCGTTCGTGAAGTACACGCCCACCTGGCCGCGCAGCTTCATGCCGCAGGATCAAAACGTGCGCAACCTGGTGGCCAACATGAAGCTGATCCCGATCAACGAGATCATGGATAGCGGCCGGGTCCTGTTCTGTGAGGACTCGATCGTTCGCGGCACCCAGCTTCAGGACATCGTCAAGCGGGTTTTCGACCATGGCGCCGCGGAAGTGCACATGCGCCCGGCCTGCCCGCCGCTGATTCACGGCTGCAAGTTCTTGAACTTCTCGCGCTCGCGCTCGGAGCTGGATCTGGCCGGCCGCAGGGCCGTTCACGAGATCGAGGGGGACGATCCCGACAACCTCGACAAGTACGCGGATCCGGATTCCGACGAGCATGCCGCCATGGTGGAGAGGATCCGGGATCGCCTCGGCCTCACCTCACTCCGCTACCAGCGGCTGGATGACCTGGTGGAAGCCATAGGGCTTCCGAAAGAGAAGCTCTGCACCTTCTGCTGGGACGGCTGCGAACCGGAGGAGTAGGTCGCGCGCGTCGGGGCTAGTCGTCCTCATGACCCAGCGGGTAGTCGCCGGGCTGGCCTCGGAACGGTAGCGCCAACATCCAGGGCAGGGTCTGCCGCTTCTCGCGCACGTGGTTGAGGCCGATTGTCATCCCCTGATGGCCGGCGGCGGGCTGAGCCGTGTAGGTGCCCATCAGGCGGTCCCACCAGGGCAAGTTGAAGCCGAAGTTACTGTTGCTCTCGCTGATGACGATCGAATGGTGCACCCGGTGCATGTCGGGGGTGACGACGATCCATCGCAATGCGCGATCGAGGCCGCCGGGCAAGCTGACGTTGGCGTGATTGAAGGTCGCCGTACCGTTCAGAACGACCTCGAAGATGAGGACCGCCACGGCCGGTGGCCCGAGGGCCGCAATGGCCGCTGCTTTGATCACCATCGAGAGCAGGATCTCTACCGGATGGAAACGGATGCCGGTCGTGACATCGAAGTCGATGTCGGCGTGATGGACCATATGCAGCCGCCACAGCGCCGGCACGGCGTGGAACATGACGTGCTGCAGGTAGATGATGAAATCGAGGGCGACCACCGCCGCCAGCACCTTGACCCAGAACGGCCAGCCGACAAGCTGCAGCACACCCCATCCGCGGGCGTCGGCGAACCAGGCCATGCCCACGGCGCCAGCCGGCGCGACGACGCGCAGCAACAGCGTGTCGACGACAACCAGCCCGACGTTGTTCAGCCAGCGGCTCCTGCGCTTGGTGATGAGCTGGCGGCAAGGGGCAACCATCTCCCACAGAGCCATCACCACGAAGATGCTCAGGAACGAGCCTAAACGGATGTAAGGTTCGAGCTCAGGCGACCAGGTCATTTCGCGAGCCTAGCACGCAGCAGGAGGGTGAGAAAAATGCCTGCCAACATCGCTCCCCTCCAGGAATCAGACCCTCGACCGCCTCTCCTCGAACCACTCGTAGACAGCGGGCAGGACAAAGAGCGTCAGCAGGGTCGAGGTCATCAGCCCGCCGATCACCACGGTGGCGAGCGGCCGCTGCACCTCGGCTCCCATGCTGGTTGCCAGAGCCATGGGAACGAACCCGAGGCTGGCGACCAGCGCGGTCATGAGCACCGGTCGGAGTCGACTTTCAGCGCCCTTCAGTACCGCGTCGTCGAGCTCCATGCCGTCGTCCTGAAGGCTACGGATGTGTGACACGAGCACGACCCCGTTCAGCACCGCGACTCCCGACACTGCGATGAAACCGACCCCGGCGGAAATACTGAACGGAAGTCCACGCACCGCAAGGGCGAAGATTCCTCCGGTTACCGCCAGCGGCACGTTGAGGAAGATCAGCAGCGAGTGACTCACGGAACGGAAGGTGACGTACAGGAGCACGAAGATCAGAAACAAGGCCAGCGGCACCACAAGGATCAGGCGCTGCCTCGCACGCTGCAGGTTCTCGAACTGGCCGCCCCACTCGATCCAATAGCCCGGTGGAAGGGTGACCTGATCGGCCACCGCCTCTTGCGCGTCGGCCACGAAGCCGGCCAAATCTCGGCCGCGGACATTCGCCTCCACGTTGATGCGGCGATTGATGTTCGTGCGGCTGATCTGCGCAGGCCCGACTTCGGTGCGGATGTCGGCAAGCTGGCTGAGTGGAATCAGGCGGCCCATCGGGTCGGCCACCTTGATCTCGCCGATCTGGCCGAGACTGTCGCGATCACTCGGTTCTAAGCGAACTTGTATGGAAAAACGGCGCTGACCTTCGAGAACCTGACCAATCGTCCTACCGCCCACGACCTCCACCGCGTCAAGCACCTGGCGGGCGTTGATGCCGTATCTCGCGATCTGATCGCGTCGGATTTGTATGCGCAGGTACGGCAGGCCCGCGGTCTGCTCCGCCTTCACATCCGCCGCGCCCGGCACGTCGGCAACGACGTGGGCGATGTCGTCAGCCAGATGGCTGAGCTGCTCGAGGTCGTCGCCGAACAAGGTGATGGCCACATCCGAACGAACGCCGGCGATGAGCTCCTGCATGCGAAGCTCAATGGGCTGCGAGTAGCTGAAGATGTTGCCGGGGACCTGTTCGATGAGGGCCTGGTCAAAGGCCGCAATGAGATCCTCGCGTGAGCGTGCCGTCTCCCACTCGCGCATGGGTCGCAGCATTACGTAGATGTCACTGATGTCGAGCCCGTGCGGGTCGGTGGCGATTTCCGCCCTCCCGGTTCGCGAGATCACCGTTTCGACTTCCGGGAACTCGAGCAGGACTTTCTCGATGAGCGACGTGCTGGCTACCGATTCGGTGAGCGAGACACTCGGCAGTCGCCAAGCCTGCACCGCCAGAGTGCCCTCGTAGAGACGTGGGATGAACTCCGACCCCAGGAGCGCCGCCACCACCAAGCTGATAGCGAAGGCCCCTGCAGCGATGCCGGTGGTCATTGCGGGCCGATGGACCGCCCTGTGCAACAAGGGTACGTAGAGCTGGCGGGCCTTCCGCATCAGCCATGGGTCGCTGCGGGTGGCGCCCATGCGGAGGAAGAACGAGCTGAGGACAGGGACCAGCGTCAAAGCCAGAAGCAGCGAGGTCAACAAGGCGAAGATGACGGTCAACGCCATGGGCCGGAACATCTTCCCCTCGACCCCCTCGAGGGTCAGGATCGGGATGTAAACGACGATGATGATCAGCACGGCGAAAAAGACCGGCCGCGCGACCTCGCGAGATGCCGCCAGCACCGTTTGGCGCCGGGCCTCGGCGTTGTCGGCGGCATCGTCCTCCTGCCCTTGCGCCAAGCGGCGAACAATGTTGTCGACCATGACAACGGAGCCATCGACGATCAGTCCGAAGTCGATTGCGCCCAGGCTCATCAAGTTGCCACTGAGCCCGGCCCACACCATACCGACGAACGCACCCAGCATCGACAACGGAATCGCCAACGCCACGATGATCGCCGCGCGCAATTGCCCGAGCAGGAGCAACAGCACGACGACCACCAGGGCGGCACCCTCGATGAGGTTCGCCCGCACGGTTTCAATTGTCTGCTGCACCAAGTTGGCGCGGTTGTAGTAGGTCTCAACCGTGATTCCAGGTGGCAGAGTTTGCGCGATCTCCGCCAGCCTCGCGTCGACACGCTCGGTCACGACCCGTGAGTTCTCCCCCATGAGCATCATCACGATGCCGGTGACGACCTCGCCACGCCCGTCTCGCGTGGCGGCTCCCTGGCGGACCATGGGAGCGAAGCGAATCTCGCCCAGGTCCCGCAGGTATACAGGTGTCCCGCTGGCAGTCGCAGACACCACGATGTTGGCGATGTCGTCAAGGCTGTTGATGAGCCCTTCACCGCGGACTACATACTGCTCCTGGTTGTGCTCGATATAGGCGCCGCCGGAGTTGGCGTTGTTCTCCTCGAGAGCGGTGAAGACCGCCGACAGGGGCAGCTTGTAGCTCACCAGGCGATCGGCATCGAGTTGCACCTCATAGGTCTTGAGCTCGCCTCCGAATGAGTTCACCTCGACCACGCCGGGCACCGAGCGGAGCTGGAAGCCGATGTCCCATTCCAGCACGCTGCGAAGCTCCATCAGCGAGTAGCCTTCGCCCCGCACCTCGAACTGGTAGATCTCCCCGAGTCCGGTGCTGATGGGTCCCATCTCCGGCCGCCCGAGTCCTTCGGGAATCAGCTCGCTGGCGTGCGGCAGTCGCTCCATGACGAGTTGGCGGCAGAAGTAGATGTCCATTCCCTCTTCGAAGAAAACCGTCACGGCCGAGAGCCCGCCGCGGGATACGGAGCGGATCTCTTCGATGCCGGGGAGGCCGCTCATCGCGGTCTCGACCGAGAAGGTGATGAACTGCTCGACCTCGACGGGGCTGAGGCCCGCCGCCGCCGTCAGAATCATTACCTGGTTGGGCGTGATGTCCGGGACGGCATCAATGGGCAACTGCTGCATCGCCCACACGCCCATCGCGATCAGCAGCAGCGTCAGCACGATAATTAGGAAGCGATTGTGCAGCGAGAATTCGACGAGTCGATGCATTGCCTGCTCCCTTAGTGCTGGTGCCCGAGGCCGCCGCTCAGAATCGCCGACTTCAGGTAGAAGCCACCCTCCGTCACCACCACCTCGCCAGCCTCCAGTCCATCAACCACCTCGACCCATTGCGCCCCCTGGGCACCCAGGTGCACGGGGCGCTTCTCGAAATGGGTGGAATCGAGTCGGAGGAAAACGACCGTCTCATCTCCCATCTGCTGCAGCGCGGCCACGGGAACAGCAACGGCGGCCGACGTCAGGTGCACCGGGATGTCGACCGTCGCGAACATCTGCAATTTCAAGCGCCGGTCGGAGTTGTCAACGATGCAGCGCACCTTGGCCGTGCGGGAATCCGGGTCGAGGAAGTCGCTGATGTAGTCGATCGTGCCCGTGAAGGCATCATCGGGATAGGAAGGAACGACGATGCGGGCAACCTCGCCCTCCTTCACCTGGCCGAGATCCTTCTCGTAAAGGTCAGCCACACCCAGACGATCGACGTATCGACGATGGTGAGCAATTCGGACTCACGATCGATGATTTCACCCTGTGAAACCTCGAGCCGAGTGATGACACCGGCTCGTGGGGCGCGCAGCGTGCTCAGAGACAAGGGTGCATGTCTCTGGAGCTCCTCCAGGCTGATGTTGTCCATCTCTTCTTCGGTCACGCCGAAGCGGTGCAGCCTTTCCTCGACTCTCTCCAGACTGGCGTGCTGGCTTTCGATCTCGGCCAGCGCCTGCCCGTACTCGGCTTGCCGCAGCTCGAGCTCTCCTCGTGGAATGGCCTCGACCTCGAGGAGGGCTTCGCCACGCTCGAGCGCCGCTTCGGCCACGAAGCGCCGTGCCTCCAGCCTACTGAGCCCGCCGACCAGGTCGAGGTATTCGCCGATCGCCTCCCCCAGATCGATATTGTCGAAGGTGAGGAGTGGCTGGTTCTTCTCAACACGATCTCCCAGCCGCACGATGATTTCTTGAACGACGCCACTGCCGAGGGGGCGGATGTGCGTGACACGCGGGTGGGGCGCAGTAACCACGCCGGTCGTGGTGATGAGCCGTTGAACCTCTTGGGGGCCGGCGGCTTCCGTGCGGAACCCGCCGTTTTTCTGCGCGTCCAAGCCCACCTCGACTACATTGACTGCCTCCTCGTCATGTTCCTCCACGGGCTCGGCACTGGGCCCACACGCAAACATGGAGGGAGAAATGAGGAGCATCCCCAGCACAACCAGGATCCCCGGGATGGGAAGAAGTTGCGGGCCTTGCGCTCGCGCAGCCGCGACCCCTTGCGATATCCGGGCTAGCAGTGTGTCGCTCATTGGACTCGCTCCTCTCCCACCACGGCATCGAGAAGGAAGGTCGCCACCTGATGGTCGTAGAGTGCCTGGTTGTAGCCAAGCAGGGTCTCTCTGTATGCCCTCTCGGCATCGAGGAATGCGATCAGGCCGAGGGCGCCGAGGCTGTATGAGGCCTGGGCGATGTCTCGCGCCCTTCTGGCGTTGGGCACATACTCGGCCCTGAGGGCGCGAATCAGCACTGCCCTCGCGGAAACGAAGTTATATGCCTCGAGGACCTCGCGCCGGACCTGCAGCTCGACCCGCCTGAGGTCCTGTCGCTCACGACTCGTTTCGGCGAGTGCCCTGGCAACGCCACCCTGATTGCGATCGAAAAACGGCAATGGGAGCGACACACCAAACGTGAGAGCGTTCACTATGAAGTCACGTCGGTAGCCGAAGTACGGCACGAGGTCAGGTTTGCCGAGGGCCTTCTCGTACTCCTCCTGCCCCAGGGCGCGCTGCACCCGTGACGTTTGAGCAACCAGGTCGGGACGGTTGGCCAGAGCCTGCCGGGCAAGCGCGTCGGCGGAAGCGTTGACACCGTGGAATTGGAGCTCCTCAGCGACGGAGAACTCGGTGCTCATCTCGGCAACTCCGAGGAGCTCCAGCAGTGCGATCTTGCTGTTGGCCAGGCCGAGGGCCGCCTCGGTCTGGTCGGAGAAGAAGCGCATGCGCTCGGTCCTGAGGCGACTCACCTCCAAGCCCGAAACCTCACCCTGCTGGTAGCGTACCTCGGTGAGACGAATCATCTCGTCGAACTGGTCGAGGATCTCGGTCGACAGCTCGAGCGAAGCCTTCGCCAGGACGACGTCGTAGTGACGGCGCTGCAGGTCGAACTTCACCACGCGGACCGTCTCGAGAAGCTCCGACTGGCTCACCTCCACGGCCAACTCGGCCACAGCGGTACGCTTGGAGCGTTTCCCTGCCGTCTCGATGAGCTGCTCCACCTTGAGCACCAGCTCCTGCCCGTCCAAGAAGGTGCCTTCGCGCTCAACGCCCACGGGTAGGGTCTCGACATCGAAGCCGAGCTCAGGGTTGGGCCAGCGGTCCACGCCGAGAACATCTCCGCGCGCGGCGACCACCTCCTGGCGCGCGGCCAGAATCGTGGGGTTGCTCTGCAGGAGAATCTCAGTGGCCAGTTCCAGGGTCAGAAGAGTCGGAACCGTCTGCGCGGGCCGGGCGTCCAGTGCCTCTTGCCGCGCGGTTGCTTCCCGCAGCGCGTCTGGCGGGCGCTTTGCCTCATCCAGGAGCGTGGCGCGCGGCGCCGCCGGCTCCTGCTGGGCCTCCAACGGCCCAGCGGCCACGAGAATCGATACGCAAAGTATCAGAAGACAGAGTCGTGCCTGCGTCATTCGGAACGCGAAACACATAATGGAACATCCCTTGTTCATGGGTGCGACGCGATCTCGGCGCTGACGGGCTGCACTCAGCCATGCGCCGGGTGAGGAAGATCGCTCAGATGCGAGTCTCGAAGTCGTCTTCCACGAGATGCCGAGAAGATGGACCTAGGCAGGGAGAGCTCGCGGGCGCGCTGGAGGCTAGGCGTTTGGCGGGTGAAAGATGCGCCTGGTGAGGGGTGGCCTGTTGCCTGGCGTTACCTCAACAGCGCCAGGCACCTCATCTGAAGACG
>JAUWTE010000385.1 GCA_030609765.1 Acidobacteriota bacterium | reverse complement strand
CGAAAAGAAGCCGACGAACAGGTCCAGATGCCCGTCACCGTTGTAGTCGCCCCAGGCGGCCGCCCGTGTCACGTCGTTGTCGGCAACGCCGGCCGCCGCGGCCACGTCGGTGAACCTGCCGCCGTCGTTGCGGTACAGCCGGTTGGGGCGCTGATTGAAGCCCACGAAGATATCCAGATCGCCGTCGTTGTCATAGTCGGCAATCGCGTTGGTGTAGGTGTAGCCGTCGCCGAAAAGCTCCTCTTGCACCGGCACGAACTGTGGCTGCCAATATTCGTCGTCCTGCGACCTGGCGGGTGTGCCCGCTGATCTGGCGGATGCACCCGTCAGCAGCACAACGGCAACGACCAGAAGCGAAGCGAACATACTCGAAGCAACGCGGCTCATTTGGCGAGCTCCTTCCGAAGCTGAAGCGGAAAGCAGAAGTCGGCAGGATTGTAATCGCCCAGCGGGAGCGGCTACAGGGGAGGGGAGGATGGTGGCGGGGGCCGGGAGAACGCTGGCGGAGTCACTCTGCACCCTCGCGCCGTAGCAATGACGGAGGTGTTGAGCCGGACTCTAGAGGTGTGGAGCCGGACTCCAGAGGTGTTGAGCCGCCTCTATTGGATGTAGCCGAGGGCGCGCAGAGCTCGAATCGTCTCAGGATCCAGCTGTTCGATCTGTTGCGGGCCGGACCGGGCCAGCAGCGCGAGATTCTCGCCCCTCTCGCGCATGGCTTGCTGGGCGAGGTACTTGGCGCGCAGCAGGTCCGTGGCGGCAAGGTCATGCTCCTCGCCGGGATCCTGCTGAAGATCGAAAAGCTGCAGGATGTCGAGGGAAGCGCTGTATAAAACCTTGTGCCGACCCGACCTGTAGGCGTAGACCGGTGCCGCGGCCTCCGCGGCTCTCCCATTGCCTCGAGTGTAGGCATACAAGCCGCGGTCGTACGTGAAGTCGTCGAATGCGGCGGGGATCAGGTTCCTGCCATGAAATGGTGTCTGCTCCCCGCCCACAGTGAGCCCTTCGATCAGGGTTGGGGCGAGATCCAGGAGGATCACGGGCTGCTCGACTTGGCGGGCGAATCCGCTCATGTAGGCGGGCCATTTGACGAAGAGGGGAACGCGAAGGGACTCCTCGTACAGCTGCACCCTGTGCAAGAAGCGGCCGTGCTCGAAAAGTGCTTCGCCATGGTCGGCGAGTATGACAATGAGGGTGTTCTCGTAACGGCCGGCGTCCTTGAGCGTCTGAACCAGACGGCCCACCAGGTGGTCCGCGAATTCGACGTTCTCCCGGTACCGGTCGCGTACGTACCTGATGGTCTCCTCGAGCACCGTCTCGTCGGTCGGCAAATCGTTTGGCAGCTGGTAGAGGTTGTCCGAGCTGGGCTCGAAGTCGCCCCGGTACCAGGAGCTCAAGCGGCCGCGGAAGGGCGCGGGGGGCTCGTAGGGATCGTGTGGGGGCAGCAAGTGAACCATTGCGAAGGTCGGTCGGTCCTCCACGAACAAGAAATCAGCGTCCGGTAGAAGTTGAAGATTCGCGATCTCGCGGGCCCCGGGTGCCAGCCGCAAGGCTTCGAAGCCCCGTTGCAGGCCCTGGTTGCCCCGGTAGATCGAGTGCTGGCTCCACAGAGCGGTGAAATAGCCTTTCGACGCGAGCAACTCGGCAAGCGTGGCAATTTCCTTCGGCAACCGGGAGCCCCACACTTCCGCTCCGACCGCGTCCGGGTGATGCCCAGTGAAGACCGCGGGCACCGATTGCCCCGTCCACGAGGATGGCGCCCAGGCGGTAGTGAAATGGGTGGACTCGGACGCGAGGGCGTCGATGTGGGGTGTCGATGGCGGCTGGTTGGCTCCCAGGAAGGCGTCTGCGCGAGCCGCGTCCAGCATGATCAAGACGATGTCAGGTTGCTCACTTTCGCCGCCGCTGATTCGGCGGAGCAGTCGGCCGTCCCCGGCGCGTGTCGCGAAGGTGCCTGCCTCGAGCTCCTCAGCGGTGGGCGCCGACAAGCCGAGGCCATGCCAGCGGACGATGGCGTTGGAGCTTCCCCACGAGCGCACACGGATCTGAACTAGCTCGCCGGTCCATTCCGAGAGGTCGGCCTGAAGGGTCGCCGGGGAGCCTGGCTCCTCGGCGAACGTCGTGCTGAAGAGCACGCGTGAGTTGCCCTTCTCATCGAGCAGCTCGATCGCGGCGTGGATCTCGGTCGACTGGCCGCGCTCTACCAGGGACATGTCAACAGATCCGACGAGCTGCTGCCCCCCCTTCGGCTCGACGAGAATGTCCATGACGCTGTCGGTGGGCATCTCGATACTGGCATCTGAGAGAGATTCGCCGGCGTTGCTGAGGCCGATCGCCGAAGGGCGCCCCGGCCACAGGGGACGACTCAGAGGTGAGCGCACCAGAATACGGCGAAAGCGGGCGGCGAAAAGCCTGTCGTCATTGCTGTCTTCATCGAAGTCCGATGGCCTGAGGGCCTGTTCGAACTCCATTCGCACCCAGTTCCAGCCCTCCTTCAAGAACCTCCCCGGCAGGAGAATCTCGTAGGTTTCCAGGCTCCGTGCGAGGGGAAGCGAGTCAATTACCTCGCCGTTCAAGGCACTGGTCACGACCTGAGAGCGTGCGCCGGCAGGGCTGAACGGCTGCACTTGAAGCTCCAGCGTGAGGTCGCCCTCGACAGCGGGGAAGAAGCGGAGCTCGGCATCATGGCCATGGACCCAGAGGCCTTGGCCCGCCTCATGCTCCGACCAGGGAGCCCAACCCGAGCCGAGCAGGGCGTCGGTGTCCGGTGCGGGTGGCAGGACGATGTCGGTGCTCACTCCACCCAGTGCGAAGGGCACGAATTCGGCGAAGTTGGTCTGGACGGGGGGTGGCGTGCTACAGCCCGCCAGGTGCACCGCGACAAAGAGCACAAAGAGCCAGATCAGGCGGCGCCTGGATCGCTTTCGGGCGTGCGCGTCGCTCTGTCCGTTCGCCGGGAGTCTCAAGATGATCACTGTCGAGTCACCCCCCTCACCTCTGTGAGCGTGATAACGCCCGTACGCAACCCCGGGTGCGGTATTCCCTTCGGGGGTCCCTACAATCAGGAACCCTACCGTGAAGCGCTCGATGCCTGCGCCACCACAAAGGGATCGTCAAGCGTTCGATGCCTGAGCCACCACACACTCACTAGAGGATAGAACATGACGATGAACGACAAGCAGCAAGCCCTGTGCGAAGGACATGACTTCGACTTTTCAGACCTGTCGGCCCTTTTTCTCAATTGCACGCTCAAGCCCACGGGGACGCTCTCGAACACCGAGGCGTTGATCAACGTCTCCAAGGCCATCATGGAAGCCAACGGCGTTGCGACGGAGGTGTTGCGGCCGGTGGATTTCGAGCTGCCGCCCGGTGTCTATCCTGATATGACCGAGCATGGCTTCGAGCGTGACGAATGGCCCCAGTTGTGCCCCAAAGTGATGGACGCCGACATTCTGGTTGTCGGCACCCCGATCTGGCTGGGCGAGGAAAGCTCTGAGTGCCGCCGGCTGATCGAGCGGCTTTACGGGGAGTCCGGCAATCTCAACGACAAGGGTCAGTACATCTATTACGGTCGGGTGGCCGGGTGCATCGTCACGGGCAACGAGGATGGGGTGAAGCACTGTGCCATGTCGGTCTTGTACGCGCTTCAGCATCTGGGCTACAGCATCCCACCGCAGGCCGACGCCGGCTGGATCGGCGAGGCGGGTCCGGGCGCATCCTATGCCGATGAAGGCTCGGGCGGGCCGGAAAATGACTTCACCCAGCGCAACACCACCTTCATGACGTGGAATCTGATGCACATGGCCCGACTGCTGCGCGATGCCGGCGGCATCCCGGCACACGGCAATCAGCGCAGCGCATGGGACGCCGGCTGCCGTTTTGACCACCCGAATCCGGAATACCGCTAGGAATGTGTGGCGTTAGGGCATGACGACCTGATGCATAGGGATGCAGCAGGGTTCCTCTCGGTCTGTGATCCGCGCGGACTGGCGTGAGAGAATCTCCGCATGAGCGACCAACAGTGCCTTTTCCAGTGCGACCAATGTACCCACGAAGAGTGGCGCCCCGCCGATCAGGAACCGTG
>JAUWTE010000307.1 GCA_030609765.1 Acidobacteriota bacterium | reverse complement strand
TGGAGAATGCGAGCCGGGTTGAGGGTCACGGTGGCCAGGGCCTGTGCCAGCTCCAACCCATCCTCCCGCACAGCCTCGGCGGTCTCCCGCCATATGGCGTAAAGCCTGGCGCTCAGGATTCGGACCAACTCGCCCTTCTCATTGAACTCGGGAAGTGAGCCGCAAGCGTCGGAGCTCATGGTGATGTGCGCGAGCGGCACACCGGCCTCGAGCAACTCGCGGATGGCTCGTGACGGCTTTACCTCATCGTCGGGAAAGTAGGGGTAGGCAGCGGCGGTGATATCCACGGTGCCGTCGCGACCGTACGACTTGGACTCCTCGAAGGCATGCTTGTTGCGGTTGACGTGTGTGGGATGGAACTGCCCCAGCGTCAGCTCGCTCTGATCTACCGCCTGGCGGATTAACTCGAAGGGGCGTTCGGCATCACCCAGGTGCACATGGACGAGGCCGCACTTGCCTCCCAGCATGCCGCCGAGGCGCGCCTGCTTGGCGAGCTGAATGAGGTCGAGCACTGTAGGGCTGGATGAGCGGTGATCGGCGATCGCGATCTCCCCCACCCCGATGACCTCGTCGATGAGTGCGATGTCGCGAGCCACGTCGCCGGTGATGGTCGGTGCGGGGAGCTGGTAGGCGCCCGTGTAGATCCAGCACGAGACGCCTTCGTCGCGAAGGCCCTTCGCTTTCATCAAAACCCCTTCGACGGTGCGCGTCACGCCGTCGGCGCCGAGCAGGCCAATTACCGTGGTGATGCCGGCCTCGATCATCCAGGACAGCGGCATTTCGGGAGTTCGCGTGGCGGGGCCACCCTCGCCGCCGGCCCCGGCGATGTGCACGTGGCTGTCGATGAGGCCGGGGATGAGCTTCTGACCTTCAGCCTCGATTACGCGGGCCACAAGCGCCTCGGGAACCTGGAGATCTTCTTCGATGGCGACGATTCTGCCGCCGGCGCACAGAACGTCGAGGACACCGCGCGGCTCGGGAGCGAAGAGATCGGCATTCTTGATGAGGGTTGGAGTTGGTGTGCTCATGGCTTCTTCACTTATTGATATCCCATCAGAACGGCCACGATCACGAAGACCGAGGCACCAATGAACAACATCAGCACGAACTTGACGACGAAGCGAGCCCAGGCGGCCCACTCGATGCGGGCCACCGCCAGCGTCCCGATCAACGAGCCCGAGGTTGGCACGATGATGTTGGTGAATCCATCACCGAGCTGGAACGCGAGCACCGCGACCTGCCGGGTAACCCCGGCTATGTCAGCCAGCGGCGCCATCAGCGGCATCGTGAGAGCCGCCTGTCCGGTGCCGGAAACGACGAAGAAGTTGAACACGGACTGGAAAACGAGCATGAACCAGGCCGAGACCACGGGCGGCACCTGATCGATCACCTGGCCGGCGGCGTACAGGATCGTGTTGAGGACCGTTGGCACGGTGGGATCGTCGCCACCGAGAACCAGCACGATGCCGCGGGCCATGCCCACGACGATGGCGGCATCGAGGATGTCCCGCGCGCCCTGCTTGAAGCTGATGGCTATGTCATTGATCCGCATATCGCCGAGCTTGAAAACGACGCCGATGATCCCAGCTGCGACGCCCATGACGAAGAACTGCGTCGCGATCTCGGGGATGTAGTAGGCATGCCAGACAACTCCCCAGACCACCCAGACCATGGCGCCCGTGATCACCAGGAGCACGAGCTTGTGTCCGATGCGGAAAGCAATGTCCAACGAGCCGATATCCTGAAATTCCTGCCGAAACGGGTCGTCGGGCCGGTAGACGGCGGACCTGCTCGCGTCCCTTTTCACGCGATGGCCGTACCACATCGTGTAGGCGGCCCCGAGCGCGGTGAAAAAGACCCACATGAAGATGCGGAACGGGGCGCCGGAGAGCACGGGGACCTGCGCAATTCCTTGAGCGATGGCCACGCTGAACGGATTCATCCACGAGGTGCCGAAGCCGATCTGTGTCGCGACGTAGGTGATCATCACACCGACGACAGCGTCGTAACCGAGCGCGATGACCAGCGGCACCAGAATCATGGCGAACGCGATGGCCTCCTCGCCCATGCCGAATACGGCTCCCCCAAGCGAGAACAGGAAGAAGATCACCGGGATCATCAAGGCCTCGGCGCCCGAGGTCTTCTTGATGGTCGCCATGATGCCGGCCTCGATGGCGCCGGTCCGCAGCACGATGCCGAACGAACCGCCGATCACCAGGATCAGCATGACGACGCCAATGGCAGCGCCCCACTTGTCGCCCGAGACCAACCCTTCGAACATGTAGTTAGAGACGCCGATGCCGCCGCCGGGAGCAAACCACGGTACGCCGTCGCGCACCGGATCTCCGCCGCCGTCCTCGAGCAACTGGAAGCTCTCGGCGATCAGCACGTCGCGTGTCTGGTCGGTGCCGGCCGAATCGGTGTAGGTGATCGTCTCGGTCTCGAAGTAGCCGGCCGGTACCAGGTAGGTCAGCAGTGCCGCGGCCAGAACAACGAAGAAGATGATGACGTAGGTGTCGGGGGCCCGGAATCTGCTCACCGCTCGATGACGGCCTTCCCGGCAAGGTCGTATCCCTGCCCCGATGCCAGAAGATGCATGCGAATGCCGCGCGCCGACAGCTCGAGCTCGTCGTTGGTCGCGATTTGGGTTGCATTGGATGCGTCGTAGATCACCGCTATCGACTCTCCCAGGACCCAGAGCTCGTCGGGCGTGGGCATCACGATGGCCGTCGACTCATCGATACCGATGCCAACCAACGATGGGTTTTCGAGCACGAGGCTGATCAGACGGTTGTGGCGCTTCCGCACCACGAAATGCTGGTCGATGATGGCATTCGTGACGAACCCGAAACCCTCTGCCGTCACGACATTGCCAGCGCTGATGACCTCGAAGCTGTAGTCCTCGGAGAGTGGGTGGTTTTCGTCGCCCGTGATCATGATCTGGCTCATGACCGCGGCGCCGGCGCTCGTTCCGCCCAGGACCCCGCCGCTCAGATAGATCTCCCGGACGCGGTCGAACAGGCGCGACCCCGCCATGTGATCGAGCAAGCGGCTCTGCACGCCACCCGAGAAGAAAATTCCGGTGATGCCGTCGAGCCTGGCGACTACTTCATCACTGTCGGCCGACTCCCGGTCGAAGATCAGATAGTCGACCTCGGGGCACCCCGCCTCGCGGAGCTGGCCGCTCTGATAATCGCCGGTATCTTGGGGATCAGCGCTGGCCATCGGGATGACTACCATGCGACAGTCCGGACCCCCCGCAAGCTCGACGATCCTCTCCATCACGTAGAGGGGCCGCGAACCACCCCCTATGATCTCCAGGCTGCCGCCTTCCCAGATGGGCTGAACAGCGGAAGCGCTGGCAGATCCTGCCACCTCGCCGTCCAGCGGTTGATCGCCCGCTGGGCCACACCCGATCGCAAAAGAAGAGACACAGAGCACGGCCAGAACGAGCAGCACGGCTCGTCGTGTCGATGAGAAGTGGTGCATGTATGTTCTCCCCGGGTATCTGTTCCGCTAGGCCGAGATCTTCTCCTGCAAAGCCTTCAGCATTTCTTTGATTTCTCCGATTTCCTGGCGAATTGTCTCGAGACCCGCTTCTTCTTCCTTCGCCTCAGGCCCCACAAACCAGGCGGCGACGGATGCCGTCAGCACGCTGACGATCGACAGGCCCACCAGAATGAGGAGGAACCCGATCATCCTGCCTTCGGAGGTCACGGGAACCTTGTCGCCGTACCCGACCGTCGCTGCCGTGACCACCGACCACCAGAGAGCGTCCCCCCCCGTCACGATGTTCCCGCCGGCCGGCCGCTCGAGCTCGAGCACGGCAATGCTGGAGACGGCGATGACAATGCCCGCGACCAGTGCCGTCGCCAGGAGCGTGCTCTGGGCCCGTTTCTCGTAGACGAAGGATCCCACAATCCTCAACGACCTGATGCCGCGAAAGATCCGCAGAATTCGAACGAATCGCGCCGCGCGGCCGATCCCTAGCGGCCCCACGGCAGGGATGCTGGAGATCAGGTCGAGCCAGCCCCAGGTCAGGAAATACTGTTTGCGGTTCTTGGCCCGCGCCAGCGAATGGAGGAAATCGAGGAAGAAGACGACGCACACGGCAGTGTCCATGTAGAAGACAACCACGCTGTGTTCCTCGTCGAGATCGAACAGGAATTCGGCCCCGAGCATCGCGAGAACGAGAATCGAGAGAACCACCATGAAGAGCTCGTAGGGACCGGATGCCTTGTGCTGCTCACTCATTCTCGCGTCCTCCATACTCAGGCCTCGTCGTATCGATCGCACTGTGAGTCGGGACTGTTTCTTCGGGCCGCCGTTCTCGAGGTCAAGTGAGAAGTGTCGGGCTACTGAGCTCGGCTGACGTCCCTCAACTCAACGGGTTTAGCGTCGAGGGTGTCAACCATGAGCATCAACGTTTCTGGCGGAACATGGACCCTCACTCCCACCTGAGCGACACCTGAGCCATTGCCCTCGTCGTCGACCCGCAGCTCGAAGGAGGTGAGTCTGTACCGAAAGGTGTGGGTCGCATTCCAGGCGGCCACGAATGGAACGATGCGATCGGAGATCAGGACGATGCGGGTCAGGTTCCCCTCCGGCTCCCGCCATGCGTACTTGAGCTCGTAGCGTGGCCCCGTCGCAAGCTGGACGTAGCCAGCGGCTCTTTGCCGGCTGAGATGGACCCGCATCTGCTTCTCACCTTTC
>JAUWTE010000157.1 GCA_030609765.1 Acidobacteriota bacterium | reverse complement strand
CCTGTGTCGATTTCCTTCAGCGTCTGATTCAAACGCAGAGCCTGCCGGGCCACGAGGGCGAGATCGCTGTTCTCATGCGCGGCGAGATGGAGAAGCTCGGCTTTACCGACGCACGGATCGACGAGGCCGGCAACGCGATCGGGCACGTGCCGGGCCGGGGTGAGACCGAGCCGCTGATGTTCAACACCCACCTCGATCATGTCGACGTCGGTGAGCACGATGCGTGGCCCCATCCGCCCTTCGGGGGCGAGGTGCACGACGGCAAGGTCTGGGGCCGCGGCGCCGTCGACATCAAAGGGCCGATGGCGGCCCAGGTCTATGGGGTTGCGCGCCTGATACGGGACGGGTTCCAACCGGCGGGCGATGTTTACGTCACGGGTGTGGTTCAGGAAGAAACGGGCGGCCTCGGTGCCCAGCACCTGCTGACACATCTGCGGCCGCCGCTAGTTGTCGTCGGTGAGCCCAGCCGCAACGAGATTCGCCGCGGGCACCGGGGGCGCACCGAGCTGCTGCTGCACACCTTTGGCAAGAGCTGTCACGCGAGCGTTCCCGAGGAGGGCGTGAACGCGTTGGCGGTAGTGGCCAACTTCCTGTGTGGCATCGACGGACTCGAAATGCGACGCGACGCCGACCTCGGCGCCAGCACTGTCGTGCCGACCCTCATCCGGACCGACCAGATCAGCCCCAACGTCGTGCCTGGCGAAGTCTGGCTCACCTGCGACTGGCGCAGCGTACCCGGAGAGAGCGGCGAGGACGCACGGGAAGTGCTGCAGAGGCTGGCGGACGCCAGCCTGGTGGAAGGATCACGAGCCGAGGTCACGATTCCGTACTACGAGATGACCGCCTACACCGGCATGCAGATGGAGGTCCCCTGCGTTCATCCCGGCTACATCCTCGCTGTCGACCACCCGGCGGTCAGCGCGACCAAGCAGATTCTCGATCGAGCCCTCGGACGCGATGTACCGCTGAAGGTATGGCAGTTCGCCACCGACGGCGGCCACTTCGCTGAGGCCGGCCAAACCTGCGTCGGCTTCGGTCCGGGGAACGACCTGCTGGCTCACACCATCGATGAGCATGTAGACATTGCGGCCATCGAGGAAGCACTAGATGGCAACGAGGCCCTGGCGAAGGATCTCGACGCGGGGGTTCTGAACAGCTGATTGCCTGCTGTATCGGCGGGCACGCGCCCTCTATCCACCGATCTCGCCGCGCCTCTCCCGCGTGCGCGACGAACCACGACGAGGCCTGCAGGCTACTGGACGACGAACTGGGCCACGTGCTCCTCGTCCATCGGCCGCGTCGCCAGCGACACGGCCACCATGACGAGGACGTTCGCCAACACGCCCCAGATGCCGGCGTGGATCTGTTGCCACTGGAGCGCGGGGAATACGTTCCAAACCACAGTGACCGCGCAGCCCGCCAGCAGTCCAGCGATCACGCCAGGCCGTGTCGCTCGCGGCCAGAAGAAGGTCGCCAGCAGCAGCGGAAAGAACTGGGCGACGAAACCGTAGGCTAACAGCAACAGGTAAACGAGCGAGTAGTCCGAGAAAACCGCGAAGTAGTAGGCGACGCCGCTGATAACAATGACGAGGAATCGGATTGCACGGCGCTGGCTGCGGTCGTCCATCGCCGGGCGAAACCAAACCTTGTAGAGGTCGTTGACGAGGATCGAGCCGGCCGCGTGCACGATGGCATCGCCGGTGGACATCGACGCGGCGAGGGCGCCGGCGCAAAACAGCCCTACGACCACGGCAGGCAGCCCGAGCGAGGTGATGATCGTCGGCAAGATGGCGTCGGCCGGATCCACGCCCGGGAAGCGCAGAATGCCTGAGAATCCGATGAACAAGATCGGCACTAGAAAGATCTGGAAGGTGGGGTAGAAGACCACGGTCTTTTTCAGCGTGCGCACATCACGGGCCGTGTAGATCTTCATGAAGTAGTGCGGCCAGAGGCTGAAGCCGAGCACGGAAATAGCGATGGCGCTGCAGTAGCCCCCCCACGTCCACACATTGCCGGCAGCATCAAGACCCGGGGCGACCAGCATTTCGGGCACGGACTCCGCCAGTGCCTCGAACATGGCTCCCACCCCGCCGTAGAGCTTGAACGGCAGGTAGATGCCGAGGCCCCAAGCCAGGGCCATCATGAACATGCCCTGGAAGGTATTGGTCCAGCCGACGCCCATGACACCGCTGTAGTAGACGTAGATCAGCACGACACCGTAAGCGATCGCCGCGCCGGCCCACTCCGGCATCCTGCCCTCGGTGACGACATTGAAGACGTAGCCGGCACCCTGCATCTGCAACGTCAGGTAGGGCAGAAACGAAACCAGGCTGACCAGCGCGAGCAGGCCGGAAAGTGTCGGGCTCTGGAACCGATGCGCAAACAGCTCCGCCTGGGTGACGTAACCGAAGCGGCGCCCGAGCGCCGCCACACGGGGGCCGAAGAAGTACCAGGGCGCCAGTCCCAGTGTTCCGTACGAGAGGATGTAGAAAGCCGCCGCACCGCGCGAGTAGGCCCAGCCGGGTCCGCCGAGAAAGGCGAAGGCGCTGAAGATCGACGCGCCCATGATGAAGTACATGATCAGGAAGCCGAACTCGCGGTCGGCGGCCACGTACCCCACGGTGGATGCCGAGGCGCGCTTTCCCGACATCACGCCCACCATCAGCGATACGAGCAGATAGGCAAGCGTGATGAGAAAGACGATCACCCAGGACGGCATGCCTCAGTTCCTCCTGCGGACGAGGTCGCCCGGACCGGAGGGGCCGTCCTCGCTGAGTAGGCTGCCATCGATCGCGGGCTCGGCAGGCTCCCGCGGCTCATCGAGCTTGCCGTGGCGGTCTTCCCAGCGGTACAGCGCCAGAATCGACACGAACGCCACGGTAAGCAGGAAGACCAGGTAGAAGAGCGACGCCGGCATGCCGAGGATCAGCGGCCGTATGTGGTTGAAGATCGGATAGATCGGCCACATGAAGGCAAAAAAGACAGCGATGAACAGAATCGTCACCGCCTTGTACACACGTCGCTCGCCTAGGGTGAGCTTGGAGGAGAAGATCACCGATTTCATGGACGACTACCCTACACTGCCGGGCTCAGACGCAGATACCGCCCGTGTGACCGCTCTTGCCAGCAGGCCGTGGTGGACATGTGGTGGGTCTGCCTGTCTCAGAGCTCCACCCTACAACGGCCTGCTAGGCTGTATACACGTAATCGCCCCACGAACTTCCGGACTTCTGAAAGGACCACGCGACATGAACCAAGCCTATCCGATGCCACAGCAGGCGCCGGTGGCGAGTATCGGCGTCGATGCCCGCGCCACCTTCATTACCCGAACCTACCTGCACCTGTTCGGGGCCATCATCACCTTCGTGCTGATCGAGGTATTCCTCTTCACGTCAGGCATCGCGCAGACCATTGCCAGGGCGATGCTGGGCACCTCCTGGCTCCTGGTGCTGGGTGGATTCATGATCGTCGGCTGGTTCGGCAGCAGGATGGCCAGCGCCGGCGGTTCGCCGGCGAGGCAGTACGCCGGACTTGGCGTGTATGTGCTTGGCCAGGCGATCATATTCGTGCCGTTGCTGTATGTCGCGCAGGCCTATGCTCCAGGTGCCATCGAGAGCGCCGCAATGGTCACGCTCTTGGGATTTGCGGGCCTCACAGCTGTTGCCATGACCACCCGCAAAGACTTCTCGTTTCTGGGCGGGCTCCTGCGTTGGGGCTTTGTCGGGGCACTGGTGCTGATTGTCGGCGGCGTGATCTTCGGCTTTCAGCTCGGCACGTTCTTTTCGGTGGCGATGGTGGTTCTGGCCGGCGCCGCGATTCTCTACGACACCTCCAACGTGCTGCTCCGCTATCCGGAGGACCAGTACGTAGCCGCGTCGCTGCAGCTGTTCGCCTCCGTGGCGCTGATGTTCTGGTACGTCCTGAGGATCTTCATGTCGCGCAACTGAGCGTCGGCGCGACTGTACATACCAGAGCGGCTCCGCCCGACTCCAGTCTGGGGAAACTGCTCCTTCGTGTCCGTCCCACAGGGCAAGAGATGCGAAGGGTCCCTGCTCGGCGAGGATGGCGAGAGTGTATGTAGATGTGTATAGTTATGTGTATGAGAACCAACATCGTACTCGATGACGAGCTCATCGCCGAGGCCGCTCAACTTACCGGCATCAAGACCAAAAAGGACCTCGTTCACGAAGCCCTACGCACCCTCATTCGAGTGCGCAAGCGCAAGAGCTTGCTCGAGCTGCAGGGGAAGATCGCCTTCGCGCCAGCCTACGACCACAAGGAGCTGAGGAGCCGGGGCGCTTGATCATCGTAGACACCTCGGTGCTCATCCCTTTCTTCCGCGGCGATGACACGAAACCGGCGCGGCGGATGCGGGAGATCGAAGAACAGCTCATCCCCTTTGCCATTCCTGCACTTTGTTGCCAGGAGCTGCTGCAAGGGGCCAAGGACCCGCGCGAGTGGAAGCTTCTGACGCGCCACCTGGAAACGCAGGAGCTGCTCACCGTGCGTGATCCCTGGAAGACCCACTCGGCGGCCGCTCGGATCTACTTCGACTGTCGCCGCAAGGGCATCACGATCAGCTCCGCGATCGACTGCCTGATTGCCCAGCTCGTTCTGGAGAGCGACGGCACCCTACTCCACGACGACGTCGATTTCGAGCGCATCAAGGCCGTCAGGCCGCTGCGGACCCTCTAGCCCGGGCTTCGAGATCTGAGCCTCTCGAGGCGTAGCGAGCGCGGGGGGTTCCCTTCGGACAGGGAACTCTCGGTTCAAAGAACCTGCAAGACAGGTTCAAAATCCCGTATGCAGAGCTCGCGGAATTCGAACGTCTGTAATCTGCCTTGCAGGAGCCCATTTTGTGGCAGAAACCCCTACAACCAACGAAGCAAACTGAGCGTCAGAACCGTATAAGCAACTAAGCGCGCTCCCCGCGGCCAGATAGGAGATTGAGTATGAGCCGCAAGATTCCTGCATTCGTTTTTCTGTCGCTGCTCATCGCGAGCGTCATGGTTGCATCAAGTGAGATGCCGGTCGAACCCAGGGTGCTGAATCAGGTTCAGACCGCCACGCGCTCGTTCATCGACGAGCAGATGGTCGACGGCGTCTACCTTTACTTCCATGCGGCGACCGACGAGTTGAAGCGCCTCGAGTTCAAGATGCTGCACCCCGTGGTCAGCCGGGAGGGGGATATCTACTTCACGCGCGCCGATTTCTTCGATGGCGAGGGGCGGCCCGTGAACATGAGATTCCTCGTTGTCATGCGTGACAACCGACCGCACATGCTGCAAGCGGTTGCTCATCAAATGGGGGCTGACGCGGCGGGCTATTGGAGCACCACCGCGATCCCCTCGACCTCGATGCGGGCCTTGGTGGAATAAAGCGACTGGATTCCGAGCAAGGTCGACGCCGGTGCGGTGCCGTTCAGGAAGCCGTGTTTCTCTCGCGCCGGCCCGAGCACGGCGAGATCCGCCTCGCTGAAGCCCGGGATATAGACGGTCACATTGAGCAGATCTGATGGGGTCGCGCCGACCGCCGCGAGACGCCGTGCGAGGTTCGCATAAACCTGCTCGGCCTGGTCGGCCAGAGAGTCGCCCGGCCGCCCCACCTGGCCGGCAAGGTAGATCGTCTTCGGCCCTGTGCCTCGCGCGGTAACGACCTGCGTGTAGGTGCGCTCGGGACCGACGAACTCTCGCTCGAACGCCTCGTCGGCGCCAACCACGGCGATCGCGTCGATCTCGACCACGAACTGATCGCTCGCCAGTGCCGGAACACCCAACAACGTGCTGGCGGGCTTGTGCTCGGATCGCGAAATATCCCGGGGGTAGGACCTACGATACGCCCTCATGTCAGCATCGGGATCGAAATTGACGATGTAGCTGGTCGTCTTGACCAGGTCCGCGTAGGAGGCTCCGGCAGCCTCCAGGCGCTGCCCGATTCGTTGCCAAACCGAAGCTGCCTGAGCTCCGAGATCGTCGCCCTCCCCGACCTGGCCGGAAACGTAAATCGTCGTCACCCCGTGAGCGGTCACCGCCACCGTGCCACTGAAGCCGTTCGAAGGCGCGAGTCGTTCGATCTCGAGGTCCACACCCGGCTCCGCGACAACTGCGATGGCCTCGACCTCTACCCTGAACTGGTCGCGCGCGAGGGCCTGGACGCCTGCCACGGTGCTGGCGGGCCAGGAGCCCTCCGGGAAAGTCTCGCGTCGCATCTCTGCCACCGTGTTGTACAGCTCGGGCGCCAAATCCTTGACGAAGATCCGGATCTTCACGACATCGTTGACCGTCGCCCCGGCCTGCTCGAGGCGTTGGACCACGCCGGCAAATGCCGACGCGACGTGAGCGGCGAAGTCGGTACCCTCGCCGACCTGCCCCGAAACGAAAACAGTCTTCACGCCACGGTCGGTGACCGTCACGACTTGCGTGTAGCCGCCGGCGGGGTCGATGTATTCGACCTGCTGCGCCGCGGTTCCGCCGAGAACAGATCCCAGAATCACCATCAGATAAACTAGCTTGTTCATGGTTTCTCCTTCCCAAGGGCGGCGCCGGCCTTCATCAGCCGAGCTCGACCGGTTTCTTTCTTCTGGTTCACTCTTCAGTCTCACACTTCCAGACCAACGGATCGCATCAGCTCGATCGCGTTGCTTTTGCGCACCACGCCCGGGCGCATCAGGTAGTCGAAGCGCATCTGCCCATTTTCCAGATGGTCTGCGAAATGAACGTTTTCCCCTCGCGAGCCGAGGGCGTCGGCAATCTGTGCCAGAGCCAGATCGTGGGTGGTTACCAGTCCGATGGCCCCACGGTCGACCAAACCGCGAACGATGGCCTCGGCCCCGATTCGCCGGTCATGGGAGTTGGTGCCATGCAGGAACTCGTCGATGAGGAACAAGACGGGTGCCTCCGACTCGGTCTTCTCGATGATCGCCCGCAACCGTGTGATCTCGGCATAGAACCGTGACGTGCCTTCCGCCAGGGAGTCCATGGTTCTGATGGATGCCCCGACGGCCAGCGAGGAGATGGTCAGACGAGCTGCGCGCACCGGTGCGCCCGCCTGGGCGAGCACGGCGTTGATGCCGACGGTGCGCAGCAGGGTGCTTTTGCCCGACATGTTGGAGCCGCTGACCACGAGCACCTG
>JAUWTE010000390.1 GCA_030609765.1 Acidobacteriota bacterium | reverse complement strand
GTGACTTCGATCGAGGATGCTCCATACATGGCTCCACCAAGGTCTGCTTCTCCGCCAGTGATGGTGACGCCCTCGAGGCCATCACCGTGCATTCGCAAAGTGGCGATCCGGAGACCTGCATCATCGATTGCGAGGGAGTTGCGCGGGGGATCAATTGTAGCAACGTGGGCTCAGGAGCTGGCCTCGAGGGCGTCACCATCACTGGCGGAGAAGCAGACCTTGGTGGAGCCATGTATGGAGCATCCTCGATCGAAGTCACCGATTGCATCTTTTACAGGAATCACGCCACGATCCATGGGGGAGCGGTACATGCTTCGGACTCAGGCACCCCCCGGTACGTCGGGTGCAGGTTCATCGAGAACTCAGCCGCCAGTTTCGGCGGCGCATTCCTTTCCGGCTATAGTGGTACTGGCGCCTGTTCACCGACATTCGAGGATTGCATCTTCTCGGGGAACACCGCCGCCTGCGCAGGTGGCGTAAATGTCAGCACCGGGCACATGGGGACGATTGTGTTCGCCGGCTGTACTTTCGCCAACAACGCCGCGGGGGCAGGTGGGGGTATGTGGATTGTTCAGACCACCGCCAATATCACGGGCTGCACACTCTGGGGCAACGCGGACACCCAAGACTTTGCGGGAGGAATCTACCTGTACAACTGTGCGTCCACGATAGACAATACCATCGTCGCCTTCAGCACCGCCGGCTGCGGTGTCTCCTCCGATGGCGGCACCCCCACCCTCAGCTGCTGCGACATCTATGGCAACGCGGGGGGCGACTGGGTGGGTTCCATTGCCGGGCAGTTGGGCCAGAACCGCAACATCTGTGAGGATCCGCTATTCTGCGATCCTGAGAACGGCGACTTCACAGTGCACGAGGATTCCCCGTGCGCGGCCTTCACACCGCCGAATGAGGAATGTGATTTGATCGGCGCCTGGGCCGTTGGTTGCGGTTCAGCGGCGACAGAGAAGACCACCTGGGGCGCCATCAAGGCATTGTATCGCAGGTGACGACGGGCCTCCCGGCGATCCAAGCGGCGATTGATGCCGTCCCCGAAGCATCCCATCGATCCACCAAGCCATTTTCTGGCTGATCGCGAGACAGCCCTGATATACTCCTCTTGTGCGAGAGATCGTGACGAACCGAGAATAAGGGAGGGTCTCGTGCCACCTTGGGATCGACTGAGTACTTGCGGCAGGATCGTCGGCTTTCTTCTGACCTGCCTGGTCCTGCCAGCCCTTGCGGTTGCCGACTCCCCCGATCCCGGCAGCTCCGCCGATTCGCTGGATGTCGCTGCCGAGTGGCTGGAAAGCGGGCGCTTCGCCGAGGTCGATGCCCTCATTCGCCGCCTGCTGCCTCAGTTGGAACAACAGTATGGGCCAGTCTCGGATGAGGTCGCTCGGGCACAGGATCATCTCGTCACCGCCCTTTGGAGAACCGGACGCGGCCAGGCGCCCGAAACCCTCAGAATGGCCCGCCGGGCCGTGGTGCTCAAGGAAGAGGTCCATGGTCCTGATCATCCCGAGACTTCAGAGAGTCTCTTCAACCTCGGTATCCTCATGGCGATGGGTGGGAATCACGCCAGCGCCGATTCTCTGTTCTCTCGTGTGCTAGTCATTCGCGAGGCGGCACTGCCACCAGATCATCCCGACATCGTTGCTGCGGTCAATGCGCTTGCCAACGTTCGTCTTTTTGCCACCGACTATGAAGGTGCTCTGGCACTCTATCGTCGCGCTCTCGAGATCATGGAAGCATCTGTTGGGCCATCGGGAGAGGAAACCTATTTCATCCGCACGAGCATTGCCCAGGCTCTGGGGAGACTTGGGAGATTCGCCGAGGCGCATGAGATGCTCGAGGAGCTCATCGAGCTTCAGGTAGCGCAGGACCACCCACACCTGCCCCGAAGCCTCAACCTGCTAGCGAATCAACTGTCCTTCTCCGCGGAACACTCGGATGCGCGTGATCTCTATCGGCAGGCACTCCCCCTGGCGGAAGCCCAAGGTGGTCCCCTTGCGCCATGGGCCGTCGTCATCCGCGCGAATCTCGTCAGCGAACTCGCCCGACTTGGCGAATACAGCGAAGCCCGCGCGCTCATCGAGGACCAGATCGAACGTCTGGAGTCCGTGAGTCTCGAATCGGCCGAACTGGCCAAATCCTACGGCATGTTGGCGAACGTCCTCTCCTCCCTCGGGGACGATGAGGCGGCATTGCCGTTGCGGCAACGAAGCCTGGAGCTACTCGATCAGCTCCTTCCCCCCGGTCATCCGGATACCGGAGAGGCCATGTTGAATCTCGCGGGCACGCTGGGACGGCTGGGTCGTGTGGATGAGCAAGAGGATCTCATCGCCAGCGGTGTGGCAATCTACACTGAACACTTCGATTCGGATTCCCCTGACCTCCTTCGATTCTTGGACGGTCTTGGCGAGATTCTCTACGAGCGGGGCGACCTTGCCCAGGCGCAGCAGACACTCGAACGGGCCCTGCATCTCCGCGAACGAGCATTTGGCGTCGATTCGCCGGGACTCCCGCAGAATCTCGCCAGCCTGGCCCGCATCGCTCGTGCGGTCGGGGAGTCTCAGAACGCCCGGGCCTATCTCGATCGTGCGGTGACGCTCAGCACGCGTCACATCGGCCCGGATCATCCGATCACGGCTGCCTATCAGATGTCTCTCGCCTGGGCGGAGTTCGACACCGGTGACCATGATACGGCGATCGCCCGTGCGATTGCCGCCGAGCGCGTGCTCACGCCGAATCTCCGCCTGACCCTACAGGCGCTGCCCGAACGGCAGGCCCTGGGATACGCGGGCAGGCGAGCACATCGGGTCGATCTCTTCCTCCGCTTCCTGGATGTCGTTTCCGATCCGACCCTCGTCGATGCAGCGTGGGACGCCGTCATTCGCACCCGCGCACTGGTTCAGGACGAGATGGCAGCCCGCACACGGAGGTGGACGACAGACGATCCTGACCATCAGATGCGACTGAGCGCACATCGGCGGGCAAGCACCCGGCTGGCCAATCTCTATGTTCGCGGTCCCGGTGACGAGGAGCCGGAGATTTACCGCGCCCTGCTCGATGAAGCCCGGCGCGAAATGGAAAAGGCCGAGCTCGCCCTGGCGGAAGGCGAGAGCGACAGAGCTTCGGAGATCCCGGATCGCGTCACGGGATTAGCTGAGATCGAGAGTGCCATTCCGGAAGGCAGTGCTCTCCTGGCGTACACCCGATACCGTGAGAGGCCGTCTGGACCAGGCGACCGGGGGCAGGGAACAGAGCGATATCGCGCCATGATTTGCGCTTCTTCCTCAAGTGCGGCCGTCAGCGTGAATCTCGGCGACGCCAAGATCATCGACCACTTGATCGAAACGTGGCGAGAGGAAATGTCGACAGGGCTCTTTGAAGGTGGCCGTCAGCCGGATGAAGCGACCGAGATCTGCAACCTGGTTGGGCTGGCCCTGCGCGCCGTCATCTGGGATCCGGTCGCAGACCACCTCGAGGGCGCCCAAACCGTTTTTGTGGTCCCCGACGGTCAGATTCATCTGATCAACATGTCGGCGCTGCCCACGGACACGGGAACCTATCTCATCGAAGATGGGCCGCTGATCCATCACCTGTCAGCGGAACGTGATTTGGTTCGGATGCGGGAGGATAGGCAGACCCTGGCAAGTGCGCTGGTCATGGGCGCACCGGACTTCGACGTGACCGCACATGCGCAACCTACCTCACGCCCCACACCGGAGGTGGACGACCAGGATCCAAGAGGTCTCGCTTTGTTCCGCGGACCGTCTTCAACCGGCCTCGACCTTCTGCCCGCGGAATTCAAGCCTTTGCCCGGAGCCCTGCGGGAGGCTCAAGAGGTGGCCCGCTTCTGGAGAGGCCGGCTGGAGTTGCACACCTCGAGTGAAGGCGATGCGGCCATCCTCCTGCTGACCGGTTCAAGTGCGCGTGAGGAAACCTTCAAGCGTCTCGCCCCCGGCCGCAGCGTTCTCCATCTGGCCACCCATGGGTTTGTTCTCGAAGATGTCCCTGAAGCGGGGAACGCGATTCGCGGTACGAATCCGC
>JAUWTE010000422.1 GCA_030609765.1 Acidobacteriota bacterium | reverse complement strand
GGAGCGGTAGCGACGGGGCATGAACCGATCATCACATCGAATCTGATGACAGCTCCAGCAGTTCCAGCGACTTCGTGAACTCTACGGCGATTTCGCTACACGATCGTCTCGGCTCGGCGCGCAGCACGATCACACTGGTTATCGGAGGGAGGATCTGGTGCGGCGGCACGAGAAAGCGCACCGCGCACTCGGTGCCGACTGCCATTTCTTCGTTAACGTACAACAACATGCCACCGCGGCTCACGTCCTTCGTGACACCGGTCAAGGTGGACCACGCCAATGCCGAGCGAGAGGTCGAGAACTTGACCTCGAGATTCACCAGGAGCTCACTCTGGATTCGCGGATAACGTCTGCGCTCGGCTTGGTCAAGGGACTCGGCAATCATCGTCTACTCTTCTTTCCCTTTGCCTCAACCCTCATATCATCATCGACCTCGAGATCGAAGGCAACTGTTTCCGGGGTTTTGAGAGTGTGGGCTCGCCGCAGCGACCTCAACTTGACAATGCCCTCGAACAAATAGCTAGATTCGCCGAGAGGGAATTGGCGGCAGTGCCGCCTCTTGCGGAGGGGCGTCGAGAGATGACTGTCTTGTTTTACATTTCGGGTCATGGGTTTGGGCACGCCACGCGCATGATCGCCGTCATGAAAGCGCTCCGGCGATCAGAACCGGGCATGGATCTTCTCATCAGAACCGCGGTGCCCGAGTGGCTGTTTCGCGGTGAGATCCAGCATGGCCTTTCCGTATCCCCGGCACAAATTGATGCCGGCGTCGTCGAGAAGGATCTGTTCAGCCAGGATCCGCTGGCGACACTGAAGGCTACAGCTGCCTTCTTCTCCAGGGAGCAAGAACTGGTGGCGGAGGAAGCCAGATTTGCGCGCGAACGAAAGGTTGACGTGATTGTCAGCGACATACCGCCGTTGGCTTCCGTCATCGGGCACAAAATATCTGTTCCCGTCGTCGCGATCGGCAACTTCTCGTGGGACTTCGTCTACCGGCCCTATGCCAGGCAATACCCTGAGTATTCTCACCTCATCGGTGCGATAGAAGAGGCGTATGAGAAGACAACTCTGATGTTGCGCCTGCCCCTGGGGCACGAGATGCGTCCGTTCCCGAAGGTACAAGACATTCCGTTCATAGCACGTGAACTGTCGTCCTCACCGGACGAAACCCGCCGCGCGCTGGGACTCGCGGAATGCGGTCGCCCGATCATTCTTGTCGCGGTCCGACAAGGTTTTGACACTTCAAAGGCTGTAGCCCGGTTGGCCGAAGAGGCCAGTTGTAAGGTGCTTGTGTTCGGCGACAAGGTGGAAGCTTGGCGGGGTGATGTCCTGCGGCTCGACAAGCGATGGCAGTCTCGCTTTCTCGATGTTCTAGCTGCGAGCGACGCGATCGTATCAAAACTCGGCTACGGAATCGTGGCCGACTGCCTAGCAGCCCACACACCCTTGATTTTTCCGCCGCGCCTGGATTGGGCCGAGCACGAGCTGCTCGTTGACGGTCTGATTGGAGTGCTGCCGGCGCTGAACATGCCGATGGAGGAGTTCAAGACAGGCGAGTGGGCGACCCACGTGACCCAATTCCTGTCGAAGCCGATGATCTGGGGTGACGTTGACACTGGAGGCGCGAGTATCGCCGCCGAGATCATTCGCTCCTACACGTGATGAGATCTACCCCGACCTAGGTCCAGGCATAACCCCGACTGCAGGCAACAAGCCGCGTCCGCAGGCCCTACCTGTACTTCCACATGTCCGTGTTCTCGCCAGGTGGGGCATTTCTCGTGATATGCGCGGCCATCATTTTCAGCAGGTCATAGCTCGAGTAAGGCCGAAAGCCGTGGCCGCCACGTTCGCCGTACGTGACCGAGCCGCCATAGTAAGGGTCCTCGGTCTTCTCCAAGAACTCTTCCATGTAGTAAACGCCACCGTTCAGATAATAGTTATCCATGTGCCCGCAGATCAGGTGGATGTTGCCCTCCAGCTTCGGGCCCAGCTCCTGCCAGTTGGTCTCCAGGATGTACCGGAGGTCGTAGTTCTCCTTCCAGTACCGCGCGACTTCGGGGTCGATTACGCCTGTTTCTCGATCGAACAGCGGCTTGAAGTATCCGTCCTCGCCCACCGGACCGTAGGTGGCGCTCCAGATCGCTCTTTGATACCCACCTCTTCCCTTGGAGCCGTAAACCATCTCCATCGTGGTCGCCTGCCTCGAGGTGAGCCGAACCTCCCCGGTCGTGAACCGCTCGCTTGCGATGGGCACCTTGTACCACTCGTGCTCCTTGAAGAAGGCGTTCTTGTCCTCGTAGATATTGATGCCCTCGACGTTCCTGAAGTCGATCGGATCGGGTGCGAACGTCCATGTTCCGCCATAGAAATCGGGATTGAACACCTGCACCGCGAGCGACTCCCATCCGCCCGTGGATCCGCCCGTCAATACACGCGCGTACTTCTTCGGTATGGTCCTGAACCGCCTTTCGATCTCAGGTATCAGCTCCTGATGAATGGCATCCCCGTAGGGGCCGTTGTTCACCGAATTCACCGCGTACGAGTCATCGAAGTATGGAGTCGGATGCTGGATCGTCACGACAATGAAGCGCGGAAGATCCTCCGCGGTCCACTCGCCCGGTTCGTCCTCTCTGAAACGGAGAGGAGCGCGAAGTGAGAAATGTCCTTGGTAATAGACGGTGGGATAACGAACGTCCGGATGCTCGTCATACCCCTTGGGGAGCAGTATGGTCGCGCCGATGAAGATGGGATGCCCCCAGAACTCGGTGAGCAGGCTGCTCTGCATCTTGAGTCGCTTGACCCACTTCGTCTCTTCGGGATCAGGAATCGGGGGGATGACTTCGGTCACTTCCAGCTCGAGGGTCTCCCCACTTGCCGGATCCAGCGTGACCTGGTGAACGCTGCTATGGATATTGCCGGGCGAGCGCCGCCAGTTCTGTCCTTCCCACTGGTCCATGTGCATCCAGACGGTATGGCCGTCGGAGCGCTCGAATTCGGTGTATCTATTCAGAAGAGCCTGAACGAAGTACTCGCCCGCGGGCAGGTCTTTCAGCTCGTTGATCGGGTATCCGAGCGTTGATTCGTCGAAAACGACTGCTTCCCCGGGAAGAAGACCCTCAAAGTCGACACCGAAAAACTGCGGGCCATGCCTGCCGACCTGCAGCCGCGGTTCCCTCCTGTCATCACGGGAAATGACCAGTATCATTCTGCCGGTCAACGGCCCTTGATCCACCGACTCGGGGTAGGAGACCGAGAATCGCAGGCTTGCCCCGCCCTGCGATCCGCCGCAGGGACTGAGGATCATCAAACCGGCCAAAAGGACAACTGAGATACAAGAAAGATACCTGAATCGGTTTCTTGTGTTTCCGTGCCTCATCGGCATGCCCTTTCTCCTACTGCGTTTGACATTCCGTGACCGCCCCTGACGCCTTTCCGCGAAGCTCCAACGGGACATGGGTCTTCCGTGGCTTCGAGGAATCGTCGAGCAGAGCGCTAGCCTCGCTGATGCGGTGATTATCACTCTGGAGAGGCGGGTCCTCAAGAGAGCTCGAGCTTGCGCGAGGATGCAGTGACCTGCCGGCAAGAAGTCTGAAGCAGGGTTGTCAGGCGGCATTCTCATCATTTATTCGTAGTTGATGCGAACAGTGATGAGAATGCGACGTGGAGCCACGGCTACGATTCGATTCGCACTTGTACTGGCGGTGTTCGCCGCCGCGGGGCTGGTGGCTGCTCGGTGGCTCAGG
>JAUWTE010000201.1 GCA_030609765.1 Acidobacteriota bacterium | reverse complement strand
GGCTACGCCAAGAGCGATCTGCGCGAGCCGATGGCGGCGCGATGGTATGAGCGCATGGCACCCGAGTTCCCGGCCGACCGCCACGTCATCTGGCGCGGCATGGAGCTCGCCAAGGTCGCCGGGGTCGCAACGGACGAACTGGAGTTCCCCAAGCTCAGCGACAACCGTGACGAAGAGTACATCGACCAGGAACTGCGCAAGATGGGCATTGCCCGCTTCGCCGTCGCGCACGCGGGGAGCAGCTGGGCGAGCAAGAACTGGTCGCTGCTTCGGTTCTCGGCCTTCGGTCGCGCCTTCGTGCGACGCTCCGGACTACCACTGATCTGGGTATGGGGACCCGGAGAGCACAAGCAAGCGGAGGTGCTCGCCACGAGTGTCGGGCTCGGCAGCCACGCCGCATTCCCCACGTCTCTGACGCAACTGGCTGCGCTGCTGGAGCGAGCTGACCTGTTCGTCGGAGGCGACAGCGCACCGCTGCACCTCGCGGTGGCGTGCGGAACTCCGATCACGGGTATCTTCGGACCGACCGACCCGCTGCGCAACGGTCCGCTGCGGGGAGAAGACCGATCGGTCCTCCATCGGCTACCCTGTTCTTTCTGCTTCCAGCGGCAGTGTCCCGTGGGTACGAGCCAGTGCCTCGAAGAACTGACTGCCGACAGCGTCGTGGCCGCCGCTCTCGAGAGACTGGTCGCGGCAGATACCGAGGCCGGATAGGTCGACATGATAGGAAATATGTCCAGGGGATGGCGAAGGTGGGCCGCACACAATCGTGTGCGGGTCACGATGTTGTTTGCCGTCGCCTATGTGGCCTTCACTGAACCCTCGGCAAGAGGGCTGATCGTGGCAGCAGTGCTCGTGGCGTCAGGACAGTCACTTCGTATGTGGGCTTCCGGGTGTCTGCAACGCAACGTGAAGCTGGCATGCTCGGGGCCTTATGCTTTCGTGCGCCACCCGCTCTATCTCGGCAGCTTGATCATGGGCATCGGGCTGGCTGTCGCCGTACAGCCGCCCTATTGGTGGCTGCTCGCCTTCCTGTGCCTCTATGTGGCCTTCTATGGGCCGGCAATGCACGTGGAGGAGCTTCGGCTGCAGTCCTTGTTCGGCTCGGAGTACCAGGAGTACATGACCGATGTGGGGCGCCTTTGGCCGCGATTCGCTCACGCTGAACGCTGGTCCCAGGCGCATCCCGGGAACACGTTTTCCTGGAAGCGGGCGCTCGACAACAAGGAGCTACGATCGGCTGCCGCCATGGCGATGCTGCTGATCATTCAGGCGATCAAGCTGTTGTAGACCTTCGACCACGCGAATCTGGTTGACGACCTGCAAGACCCCGCGCACGCGAGAAGCGAGTTCGAGGGCCTTGGAGACCGCATCGAAAGACGTCTGGACTCCCGACAAGACGAGGATGCCGTCGCGGGTCTCGATACGAAGGTCCCCAACGACAACCTCTGATTCCTCCTCCAGCACGCGCCGAACCTCTGAGTCGATCCATGCATCGATCGTTGCTTGGTCCTCTCCGACAGGACCTGTCGAGGCGCAGGCCATTGAAAGCACGCCCACGACAAACACGATCACGACGTGCCCCAGTGCGCGCTTCAAATCTGCAACCGGCATACTGACCTCACGTGGGGAACCGGACAGGGCGCTCATTGCCCGACCGCAAGGTACTTATCGCACGCCGCGAGGTCAATCGTCAGGGGAGTGCGACAATGATGCCCGCGCACCGTTCGGATGAATAGGCAGAATGGATGAAAGATGTGTATAGTGCCCAATGAATACAAATAGAGGCTTTTCTCTCCCTTCTATCGTGTACTAGTCTGAGCGTCTGTCTCACTGAGGTGGAGAACGTGGCGAAGAGCAACGAACAGGACGACGACCGACGCCAGTACGAGCGCGTCAAGGTTTCGCAGCCGGTCAAGCTGGAAGCGATCCTGCGCGGACGGTTCATCGACATCATGCGGCTCGAGATGAGCGGCGTGACCATCGACATGAGCCGAGGGGGCTTTCTCGCCAACGTCGATCAGAGTATCTCGCCGGGTGTTCGCTGCCGCGTCGATCTGCAGGAGAAGGAAGGTGGCGGCGAGCCCGAGAGCCTGTGGGGGCGGGTGCGCCGATCCAGCATGGGCAAGAAGGGCTTCATCGTCGCCCTCGAGTTCGACGAGCCCTTGAAGGCCATGGCCGCCCTGGCCGGCTTGGAAGCTCCAGCTGCTGGAGGCGATGCCTCCAACGACGACTCCGATTCGGAGTAAGCCGGCTCCCGGTTCGCGATTCGCAGCAGTCGCCGTTCCGCCGGGGCGCTTCGCGGCCGTCTTTTCGATACAATCCCCTTGCTTCATCTTCCCGCGGACCCGTGCGAGCAGAACCCTTCTGGATGCACTCGACCGCGGCGCCCAAACCGATTGAGAACGGGATTGAGAACGGGAGAGAGGCCGCCCATGCACGAGGAGAACCTGATGCTGCCCAAGGCCAGAATTCCCTTCGGGACCTGGGGCAGCAGCTACTTTCCAGCCTGGCAGACATCTGCCTTGGCGGAGGTGAATATCGGTCAGTTCGCCGGCGAGGCGATGAATCGGATCATGGGCATCAGGGGGGTGTCCAACCGCGAGATCGAGTACCTGGTCATCGGATCGACAGTCCCCTGGCACTGGAAGTTCTGGAACGCCCCGCTGGTGGCGAGTTGCATGGGTCACCGGGTGCCCGGCTACCACGTAGAGCAGGCATGCGCCACGGGCCTGCAGGCGGTTCTGCTGGGGGGGGCCGAGATCCAATCGGGTGCCCACGAGGTCGTCGGAGTCCTGACCTTCGACCGCACCAGCGACTCACCGGTTGGCGTATTCCCGGAGCGTCGCGCCCATCAAAGAACGGTTCCCATCGCCGACGTCTGGGACAACTTCGGCTTCGATCCCGCCACCGGTAAGGCCATGATCGCCGCGGCAGGCAAATCGGCCCGCAAGTACAAGCTCGATCGTCGTGAGGTCGACGAGCTGGCCTTCTATCGGCACCAGCAGTACTTCGAGGCGAAGGAGTCCGGTTTTCTCGATCGCGTCCTCGTTCCGCTCGATATCCTCAACGTCAGTGGCCGACCGCTCGGGCGCATCGATGATGATCTCGGCGTCCGCCCCCTGAGCCGTGACGCCATGCGGGCCATGGCCGAGCTCGACACCTGCGTTACCTCGGGCACCCAAACGCACGCCTCCGACGGCATGGCGACCTTGCTGGTCACGACCAAGGACCGTGTGCCGGACTTCAGCCCGCGGCCCGAAATCGACATCCAGTTCGTCGCCAAAACCGAGGTACGCACCGACCCCAGCCTCATGCCCGAAGCGCCGGCGCTCGCCGTTCAGAAACTGCTGAGCACCTCAGGCTTGAGCATGGCGGACATGGCTGTGGTGAAAAACCACAATCCGTTCGCCGTCAACGACGCCATCTTCTCGCAGCTCCTCGACTACGACTGACACGACATGAACAAGACCGGCTGTTCGTTGGTCTGGGGGCACCCGCAGGGGCCAACGCTCACCAGGGTCACGATGGAGGCCTTCGAGGAGGCCGTAGACCTGGGCGGGGGCTACGTACTGGTTTTCGGCTGCGCCGCGGGCGATGTCGGCATAGCTACCATTTTCAAGGTCTCTTAGAGGGCACACCGAATCATGACCAAGTCGATGAGGGAAGCAACACTGCAGACGATTGGGTTGGGGAGTGTCCTCGAGATCTTCCAGCGCGGCAAGCTCCCGGCCGAGGCGAGTGAGATGGTGGATCGGGTATTCGGCGACGCCGAACAGCGCGGCTCGCTGGTGATCTCGGGAGCTCAGGGTATCGTCGGGTCCGGCAAAGCCATGCAGCTCGGCTCGCGACTTTACCGGTTCGGCGTGCCGGTGGTGGGGATCGACTTCCCCGGCGTTCCTGACGGGATCAGCAAGCACTATCCCGGCCTGGTACGCGCCTTCGGGCGCGACGGCGCCAACGAGATCATGGGCAGCATCATTCAGCTCCACTACGATGGCGCCCATCTGCCCGCCGAGCTCTCGCACTTCCGCCCGCGGTTTCTACTCGAAGCGATTCCCGAGATCCTCAGCATCAAGAAGGCCCACTACGAGATCTTCCGAGGCTCGTTTCCCGACATCGAGATCCGCTCCGTAACCTCGGGATTTCCGAGCTCCGAGCTGGGAGTCGGAATTGCGCACCCGGCCTTCCCGCACGAGATCAACAAGGTTTGGGAGATCGTCGAACCCGAGCCTTCCGCGGTTACACAGCTCTTGTGGTCCGTGGGCTTGATGCCGATCCCGGTGAGCGACCACTGGTCGTTCGTCCTGGATGTGCTGTTTTGCGGCCTGACTCTGGCTGGCCTGCGCTACCACGATGCCTCCAACATGCCGTTCTGGAAGATCGACAAGCTGGTGCGCAAGCTGGTAGGCCCCAACCCGTTCCGAGCCCACGATGCTATCGGCGCAAAGGGCGCCAACTTCCTGACCTGGTCCTGCCTCCATCACCTCGCCGAACAATACGGCGAGGTGTTCAGGCCCACCGCCTTGCTGGAGGAGCGCAAGGAGACGGGTGAGAACTGGTACCCGCCCAACCACTTCCGCCCTCTGGTCGACTGGAAGCTCGACGACGCCGGGGAGGAGGAGTTCCGCACCTGGATTCTGGGCCCCGTGTTTCAGATGGCGAGTCTTCTGGTACACGAGAAGCGCAGCCATCTTTCCAACCTGAACGCAATCGGTGAGCTTTGCGCGCAGTTCCGGCGCGGCGTCCTGGCGATGATTCGCGAGGAAGGCGCCGACTCGGCGATCGCCATCGTGGAGGCGTACCACCAGCGCGACCCGCAGGCCGCCGGCGCTGCATGGTTCCCGGATGCCTTCGGCGCCGTCGACGAGGTGGACTGGCAGCAGCTCTATGTCAACGCCGAGCATGACGGCCAGGTCGGCGTCATCACGCTCAGCCGCGAGAGCTACAACTCCGACGTCAACCATGAGCTGAACCGGGCTCTCGACTGGCTCAGGACCGAGGGCATCGAGCGGCTCATCCTCACGGGCGACTTCCACCTCTCGACCCAGATGGTGGGCGCCGACACGAGCGAGTTCTTCCCTGCCCTGGAAAACGCCGAGGTGGGCGCGCTGATCGCCAACGAGTGGTCGAAAACAGCACGGCGCCTGCACACCGACTTCAGCACCTCTGTCGGGTTCATCAACGGCAAACGCTGCCTGGGCGGCATGCTCGAGCTCATGATGCACTGCCACTACGTGGTGGCGACGGAAGGCGCCGACCTCGGCATGCCGGAAGTAACGCTTCCTGTAGTGCCCGGCATGGAGGGTTGCCACTGGCCATTCCGCAAAGCCGGTACTGAGGACTGGCCCAAGCTCATCGTGTTGCTCCTGGTGGGAAGATCCATCAAGGCCGGCGATGGTGTGGGTTGGCTGATCGACGCCGCGGCATCGATGGACGAGGCGCTGCGAACTGTCTGGAGCATCGCTACCGACGGGGATCACGGCATGCCGCGTCGCCTACTCGAAGAGGGCGCACTTGCGGGAGTCCCGAAGGAAGCCAGGGATCTGCCCGCGGCCAGCACGCCGGAGGCGGAAGCAGCCCGGCAGGCGATACTCGATTGCATCGACCAGGCGTGTGGCACGACGCTGGCAGAGGCCCTCGGAACGCAGGCCGAACATTCAGCCGGCTTCATGATCTCGCCCGCCTGCCGCAAGGGCGCGATCGGCGCCATGTACAAAAAGACGATGGCGGTCTGACCTGCTAACTGGCGTCGCGCACTCGCGGTCACGGCCGCCCTGAAGGGTTCGGGCGCGCAAGCCCGGGCTAGAGCTCGTTGCGAGTCGCGGCGGCGAACAGGGCCGGGTGATGCTTCTTGATCCCGGCCCGGATCTGGTCGAGCGGCAGGTCCGCGAACACACCACGGTCGTGAACGTATTCCAGGTACTGGTTGCCGTTGCGATCGAGCTGCTGCAATAGGGCGTCGTGCCGGCCATCGAATTCCAGCGGCTCTACGTTCAGGCGCTCGCACAGCGAGCTGTTGAAGGCCGGGGTTGCCCTCACCCAGTGGCCGTCCACGAACAGATCGACGTACCCGTGGTAGACGAGGACGTCATTCTCCCTCCCCTCCAGCAGCCGCTCCGTCGGCAGATGTTTCTTGCCGTCGGCGCACCCGAGACGACTCGCGAGTCCCTGGGCCCGCGCCGCGGCGGC
>JAUWTE010000397.1 GCA_030609765.1 Acidobacteriota bacterium | reverse complement strand
CGTGTGACGGCGCTCTTGAGCTGGTCTGGGACGAGGATCGCCGGGCACCCTCCGAAGGCTTCGAACATGCGCACGTGTGCCGCGATCCATGTGGGCAGCTGCTGGTTCGGTGTGGCTTCCGCGTAGACATAGCTACTGGCACCCAGAACGCCCACGAAGAGTTCGACCTCCTGAAGCTCACCGGTGCGGGCATCCACGAGGCTGGGCTTCTTACCCGAGAAGTCGACGAAGACCTTCTCGCCGGCGCGATGGACTTGCCGCATCGAGGGCTTCAGCTTCTTGACGAACCGGCGATAGATCTCGCAGAACTGGCTGTAGCGGTAGCCACGGGGATGGACCTCGAGATACTCCAGCCACAGCAACTGCAGGGTCACGCCCTGGCGCCGGAGTTCCTGATGGATCCCGGCGAGATCCGGACGTCGCCGGGGCTGGCCCGCTCCGGGTGGCTGGGGGAAGAGCTTCCCTTCCAGGGCCGCGTCATCCAGCTCTCGCGCCAGCGGCCAGGTGATGCCGGCCCTGCTTGCCCGTCCAACGTATTCCGAGACGGTTCCCACGCCCACCGAGCAAGCCTGGGCAATCGCCCGGTGGCCAAGCCCAGATTCGAACTTCAGTCTCAGGATCTCTCGCAACTGCCTCATCCGTAGCCTCTTCGTTGCCATCTCGGGTCCCTCCTTTTCGAGGGGCCCATCCTGACCCAGGTCGCTACGGATGAGTGATCATGATGACCGGAATCGATGATCAGGATCCCGGAATCCGCGATCACGATGACCGGAATGGCTGATCATGATCCCGGAATCGGTGATCAGGATGCATCGGAATCGATGATCACGATGAATCGGAATGAGCGATCAGGATGGTCCGGAATAAGCAGCCGTATGATAGCCACCCGTCACCGAAAGACCGGTTTGCGTGGGTACGGGCCCTGGCGACACCATCCCGCGCTTCAGGTGATGTCGCGGATGAACAGGTGTGGGACCTCTTCGAGGACCGTGCCGAGATCGAGCGGCAGATGACCGAGGCACTGCGCAAAGATGTGATCCAGGCATACGCGATGCAGGCAGCCGCTGAGATTGAGGCCGAGGCGTAGCGTTCAAGCGCGGACTGGCTACGACCGCCGCTTGTTGGCCGGTTTCGCTTCCATCGCAGGCCCCTCACCCCAATGCAGGCTCCCGGCAATGGTCCGAAGGATGCGGCGTATCTTCGAGAGTGGGTGAGAGGGAAAGAGCGAATCGTATCGCTCGTCGTCGGCGACGCTGTTCAGTGCGTTCGCATCAAACGCCGAGTCATAGGGGTCATAGAACCAGTCCTCCAGCTTGCCGCTGTCAACTGCCTTGGCCAGGTCGAGTATGCCTTGCTTGAGCAGTTGTACTGTGACGAGAGCATCGCGTACGCCGGTCACACCATGCTCGACCGAGGAAATGGCGATGACGAAGTGCTCTCCGGCCCCGGGGAGGATCATCATCCCGGTGTAGGCGTAGGCGGGTCGCCTTTCGCACTTGTAGATGAGGGTCCCCGCAGCGATCTCCCCGAGATCCAGAATGTCTGCGGAAACGAGACCGCCGTCATTGGTCCTCGCCAAATCCCGACAGATGGCACGCCAGAGCTTCACATCATGAACAGGCAATCCAGCGGGTTCCGGGACGCGCTCGAGACAAAGCGTATCGCCCTCCGGACTCTTCCAGAGCATCCTCGTCTCTGACGACTCCCGGAGTTCCCAATCGGTCGTGTCGAAGCCGACGGTGGCGCGCGTGTCCGGTGCGGCCGACCCGGGGTCGGTGGCGAGACTCCAAACCAATACGGCTACGACCAGTACCGCGACAGCAGTGAGTGCCAATCTATACAGCATCGTAAGCCTCGACGGTCCGGCGGGGTGCCCGCGCATGGGATCCGCCCCGCCGTCAGCGAACGCGTGAAGCCACTTGTTCGACGAGCTGTTTTGCCTCAGCGCTGCCATGCTTCTGGAAGTAGCTGCGCACTTCATCCGCACTTTGAAACGATTCGCGGAGACGATCCCACTTCTCATAGGGTTTGAATGCAGGAATCTCCCCCACGACTTCACGGAGAATCACTCTCGGGCCCTGGAAGACAACCACGCCGGCGGACCCGCGCGGGTCTCCGAAGCCATGAAGCCGGTACTTGCTGATGATGTTTCGAAGAAAGTACATGCGGTGAACGTGTTGGTAGTTCCTCTCGTATCGCTTGTGTCCCCACTCGAATGCGCGGTCCCCCGTCCAGATGAATCTGTCGACCTTGTGATAGTGGTGTTTCAGAAGTTCAATGGCCTCATGTCTTGTGAGCCGTTTGTTGGAAGGCATCACGTCTCTGGGATGCTTCTTCATGATGTCGCGTCCAAACTCCCTTTGCAGATAGCGAAGGACCTTGGCATCCGGGGGATCCGATGTGTCGACGATCTTGGTGCCGGGTGCAAGTTCGACCCGGAGCAGGACATTGCCAAAGAACATCGCCACCGGGATGTGTCGCGTAAGGTAGATGCCGATTCCAAGATTGCCGCCGCCACCGGAGGAAGTCCAACACCCGTCTTCTGGGTCGAAGCAGAGGGTCTCCTTGAATCCAACCTCGGCGATTTGCCGGGCCTCTTCGAGGCCCGTGCCATGGTACCAAGAGATGGTCGTGTCCTGTGGGCGGCTGGGGTTTCGCACTCTGATCCCCGAACGTTGAGTTCAGCCTCGATTGCCCTATGCACCAGAACATAACCCGCCGCACCGGACAAGTTCCGCTCGCTTGTGCCCGGCTACTCAACGGCGTTGGGCGCCGTCTGCTGGGTGCCCAGGGAGCGATGAGATTGGCCCTCAAGTACCCGGAAGTTTTCAGGGCAATGGTCTGGAAGGGTGTCCTGGGGCATCAGCTCGGATGGGATATTCAGGAAGGACAGGTCATGCTGCGCGAGGGCCGCGCGAGAGCGATGGTAGAACTCGCGATATCGTACGTCGTCTAAGCTACTCCCTCCGCTCCATCGGCCAGAGAAAGACCCAGGAAGGATCCTCACCCCCGGCCACCAACTCCAGTGACTCCCTCACCGCCCGGCCGAACCTATCCCGCTCGCAGACACCCTCCACCACCTGCCAGCTCGCCAGCGCCTCGTCCTTCTTCCCCTCGAGCCACCGGCATAGTCCGTAGAAATACCCGTTCACCACCCGATTCTCGGGGCGCTCGTCCTCCATCAGGCCAGCGAAGATCTCCCGCGCTTCCTTCATCTTATCTTGCCGCATCAGGACCACGCCGAGGGTGTTGCTCCCTCCTGCCGAGTCGCCGCTCAGGGCGAGTGACATGCGGATCAGGTACTCCGCCCGCTCCAGGTCTTGACCTGCGCAGGCCAGGAACCAGGCCATGTTGTTGTTGAGAGCGGGGTTGAGCGGATTCTCATTCAAGACGGGCGCCAGCGCGTCGATCGCGTCGTCCCAGCGGAGTTCCTCCGCGGCGATGCTGCTGAGTAGGAGGCGGTATTGGGAAGTGTCGAAGAGGCGCTCGGCCGCGGGGAGCAGATCCTCTGCCAGCTCCATCCGGTTTGAGGTTATGTAGCCGTGCACCTTGGTGCTCAGGAGCCGAACGCTGTCGACCGCGGTCGCGATGAGACCGAGGCGGTGCTCCACCTGTAGCGCCTTGTCGTCCTCCTTCATCGTCAGGTACTGCCGGATCAGGGAATAGGACAGGCTCTCGTCACCGGTCATGGACTGCGCTGCGTGCATGTACTCAACGAGCTTCTCGTCTCGCTTCAGTTCCCGGTTGATTTGGATGGCAAATCCTAGCAGGTAGATGTCGCGCGGTGAGCGTTCGAGGCCGACAGTGACAAGGGAATCCGCCTCAAGATAATGATCGTCCATGATCGCGATACTCGCCGCGAGCAAGTAGGGCATGCCGCCGACGTCGGGATGTGCAAGCGCCGTTGCCAACAGCTCCCGCGCCTCGATCCTGCGCTCAATGCCGGCCTCACCGTCGCCGCCCATGTCGCCACCCAGCACCTGCCGCGCCGCGTTGAACGAAAACGCCATG
>JAUWTE010000099.1 GCA_030609765.1 Acidobacteriota bacterium | reverse complement strand
CCTCTCCTGCTTCGGGGGCGGTTTCTTCCTCGGCTTGCGCCGCACCCTCCTCGGCTTGTGCCGCACCCTCCTCGGGTTCTCCCGGCGTCTCCTTCGGGCCTTCCTCCGTTTTTTCTTGCACCTCTGCCTCTGCCGCGGCCAGCTCCCGCTCTTCTTGCGCGGCTTGTTGCAGCGCGAGAGAGGCAGACTCGAGGGTGCCCGGCGCGACAGTGATGTCGATCTCGAGGCGCTGCAGGGCTGAACCATCCGCGGCGACGACGAGACGAGGTACGCGCGTGGTCAGGACCTCGACATTTGCTGAAGCGAGGATTGTCGAGACAGCATCACGGAGGTCGGTAAGGGTGGGGCCGTCTAGGTCCCAGATATGCGGCAGGCGACCGGCGAGAACCGCGGCAGCGGCACGAGTGCCGCCTGGGGTGTCCGATAGTACGAGGAGAATCTCGCTGCCGGTCTCACCATGCAGAGCGACGACCCCGTCACCCGATTCGGTGTGGAGCAAGAAGTCTTCCGGAACGAGGTGGACTTTCGTCAGCGCGGCGTTGCCCACGATGACGGACGTGAGGCCGGGAGCCGGATCGCCGGCCAATGGAAGATCCATGGAGGAGGTCTCGAAGCCCAGGCGAGCCGCGATATCCGCGGCGGCCGCAATCTCGGCAGGGTCGCTCGCGTCGCCGAGTACGAGGCGTGCCGAAACGAAGTCTACGTGGGTGTCACCGTTACGATCTTCGAGGAGCAAGCCTGGCTCGAACACGCTTTCCAGTCCGATTGGCGCTGCGCCTATCGCCTGGGGTGTGGCGCCGAGCTGGCCCTGTACCTGCCAGGAAATGGCGACGATCAAGATGACAAGCAGGAGATGAGTGAACCGCTTACGGAGAGGAGTCATTGCTGATCTCGTTGGCTCGATGGGCGGGTGCGGGTGCGCAGTATCTTTACCACACCTCGGCTGCCTGTTCCGCTGCACATCAGACAGTGCAGATCGTAGGGAGTGCCGACGGGCAAGAGGTGAACCGAGTGATGGCCTTGTTTTGCACAGGGTTATCCACACGTTCAGTGGACTAAGGTTTCACCGGAGAGGCCTCACTATTTTCGCTCGGCGATGGCGAGAGCCTGCCGGTACAACCCGGTGATCCTGGCCTCGAGATCCCTCAATGCCGAACGGCGGTCTGTGTTGTGCCGCAAAGCAGCTATCGGTTCTCCGAAGCAAACAGCGATGGTCGGCCGGCGCAGCCCTGCACGCCTCGGCCATCTGCTGCCTACCGGCATTACGGTATGCAGCCCTGCAGTTGCGCACGGCACGATCGGTAGATGGAGCTCCTGCGAAAGCACCGTCACGCCGAGGTGGAACTGCCCAGGCCGACCATCGTCAGAGCGCTTCCCCTCGGGGTAGATGAGCGGGCACTGGCCACGGTCCGCGAGCCTGCCCGCAATCCGCAGCGTGGGACGCCAGTCGCCCACCTGGACCAGAGGAAACAGATTGAGGCCGAGCACTCCCCATCGATAGTGTAGCGGCCCACTCGGATGATCGACGAAGTGCCGCGACATGGCTGCCGGCGCGATGCGATGGCGCAATGATCGGGGCATGGCCTGCAGCAAGACGAGGGGGTCGAGGATGCTGACGTGATTGCATGCGAGCAGAAAGGGGGGCTCCACCGAGTCCAGATTCTCGAGCCCCGCTGAGCTGACACGAAGGACACAGGTGAGGCTTGGTCGGACCAATGCTTCACGCAACAGCCATCGGAATGCGCGGGTCGATGGCCAGTGGCGCCACTCGGCTGCAGCGGGCCCGGCGTCGATCGTGGCAGGAGAGGCTGCAATTGGGGGCATGGCACGCACGCTTTTGTCGGTTTCAGTGGCGGGCTCCTCCAGAATCTCGACGAGTTGAGAAATCGTCTGCAGGCCGGCGAACAGATCGTGGCCGGGAGCCAGTCCGAAAGACTCTTCCAGGAAGGCTGCCAGCTCCACACGCTGGAGGGAATCGAGCAGATCTCTCAGCGGAACATCGGAATCGGCTTCGTGAACCTCGACTCCGCCGATCTCCGACACACAGCCGCTGATGATCGATGCGACGGATGTGTCGGTCTCGATGGCCTGTAGTACTGGACCACTCGCCGTATGTTGGCCACGGAGCCACTCGATGATCGGGCCCCGGCGGGGCTTTCCTGTTGGAGTGCGGGGCAGGTCGGCGCAAGGCCAGATGAACCACCTGCGTAGGCGAGCGGCGTCGGGCAGGTTGGCGTTTGTCGCCTGAATCGCATTCCGTGCGCTCTCCCCCGGCCGCATGATCAGGATGGCGCAGATCGCGCCGGCGGGTCCCCAAGGGCTCTCCATGACAACCGCATCCATGACGCCGGGTTGGCGGCGGAGCTCGGTGGCGACGCTTGCGACGTCGATGTTCACTCCTGCCGGCGTCACGACCCGATCCGATCGTCGTCCGATGAAGCGGAGATTGCCGGACTCATCGAGCTCTCCCAAGTCGCCAGTGTGCAGCCACCCCTGATCATCGACACGCGAATTCATGTCCCCGGAGGTGGTTACGTTCCTGCCGCGCACGTGGATCTCCCCACCGTCCCCGAGCTTGATCTCGACCCCGGGCAGCGGTTTGCCAACCGCACCTGCCGAAGGCCGGAATGGATGATTCAGGGTGACGAGGGGCGCTGCTTCAGTGAGCCCGTACCCCTGAATAACGAGGTATCCGAGGCGGCGCCATAGGTTCTCTGTGTCGGCGTCGAGCTTGGCACCACCCGAAACCACGGCGATGAGACGTCGACCCATGCCACGTCGTACCGGATCGAAGAGCTTCCACCGGCGATGCCAGGACATTCCTTCGGCGGCCTGCAGGCGTTGTTCCATGCCAGAAGCCCCCCAGACTGTCGAGCCGACCTCCATGAGGTGAGCACCGAGCTTCGCGAGCGTGTGTGGCACCGTCGCGAGGACCCATGTCGAGTGCCGCCGCAGCGTCGCGGCCAGATGTGTGGCAGGCATGGTTTCGACGAACGAGACATTGGCGGAAAGGATTACGGGTAGAAAGGCGCCCATGACCTGTCCATACAGGTGCGACAGGGGCAGGTCGATGGCGATGTGGAGCGTCGGAGCCGCGCGGATCGCCCAGCGGTACCTCCGAGCCTCCGCCTGGAACCCATCGAGCACGGCTCGTAGGTTGGAGTGTGTGACGGACACGGAGTGAGGGTCGCTGCTGGTCCCTGAGGTCAGAACCACTTCAGCGAGTCGGTCGGGGTCGTCCTGGGGCAAGGGAGGGAGGCGCGACGACGAGTCGCTGTTGCCTTCAGGATGCTGCCAATCGAGAGGAACCGTTGGCAGGTCGGAATGGACCACGGGGAGCTCCCGGTCCTGCACCCAAGCCCTCAGCTCGAGCCCCGAGGCGAGCTCGGCGGCAATTTCCGCGGGATAGCTGGAGTCAATCGGGACGGCGACCGCTCCGCAACGCAGTATTCCGAAGAACGCCGCCAACCACAGGGGGCCGTCTGTGACGTGAATACCCACGTGGTCCCCAGGGTGCACGTCCAAGCCGGCGAGCTCGGCGGCGACAGACTCGGCTGCAGACGCGACGCGGGGTTGCTGCCAGCGCCGCAATCGCCATTTATCGACTCGTCCCACCCAACGGGGTGAGTTGCTGCCGTAGTCCTGCAGATAGGCCAGCAGATCAGTGCGATTCGAATCGAGCAAAGTCGGAACTGTCAGGCTGGGGCAGGTGCTCCATCGGCGTCCCTCTCTGCCTCCGGGGGTCCCACATTCGGGATACTCTCGATGCCCGCGGAGAGGATCTGCCGCACGACCTCCGCGTTCGGCGGAGGCACCTCGTACGACCCCAGATCAGGGACGGCAACCCAGCGCACCTCGCGGTGAACATGGGGGTGTGGAATTCCTTCACTCGAGACGGCGTAGAAGCGGATCCAGACCTTCTTTTGTGGATAGGTGTGCCGCACCTCGTGGATTTTCGGACCGATTCGTGAGCGTACACCGAGCTCTTCTTGAAGCTCCCGCGCAAGGGCTCCAGTGGGACCCTCCCCGGGATCCACCTTGCCGCCGGGAAACTCCCACAGCAGAGGCAGGTGGGGACCGTCCTGTCGCTGGCACAAGAGCAGGCGGTGCTCATCGGTGATGACGGCCGCTACAACAGGAATGAATTTTTTGTCGATGTAAGGATCGCTCATCGTCCAATGGGCCTGTGTAACACCTGGGGTGGCGAAAGGGTCTCAGTCATCTGGCTGTGTGTCGAGGCGTAGGCGGATGCCCTCGAGTCGTTTAAAGACCTGCTCGAGCTTTGCCGCATGTGCCTGCGCACCCTGTAAATACAATTCAGCCTCTTGGGGTCTTTGGCTTCCACCTGCCACGAGATCGAGATTCTCTTTGATGATCCGCACGCCGTTATTACCATCCATCCGAACATCATGGAGGAGTTGCGCCGCCGCATTGACCCGCTGCTTCTCGGCTTCGAGCGCATGCAAGCATCCGACCCAGTGCGACCTGAAATGCAGGGCGGCCAGCGCCGCGAAGATCAACAAGCCGACGCCGATTCGTCCCCAGGGTAGGGGAATCAGGCCTTCCATGACGCTGGCCAGGCGCATACCCACGCCGAGCGTCGGCACGGCAACGGCGGCCACCAAGCCGATCCAGAGCCAGCGGTATTCACGGAGAGTCGTCAATGGACTCCTACTCCCTTCTCCTGCGCCCTCGCGGCATGCCAGAATAAGAGTTCGGGTTTTTCTTCGAGTTGCCGTTTCGATCGTTCGTTTCGAGTTGGCGTGTCTTTGGCATGGTCCCGAGGAATGGCGATCGTTTCGATGTGCATTATAGTGGCAGGGTCGAAGCTGCTGCTCCCCCTCGGAGTGGAGCCACCCCGCCTCAGGAGAGTCACGATGTCGAGCAAGTACCTGGATGATGACCGGCAGGCCCGCCAGGCGACCTTCGAATATGAGTTCGACGACAGCATGGCCGGTCACCTGGTCCTGGTGGCGGGAGGAACCGGAGGGCTGGGCTCCGCCGCTGCCGCCCGCATGATCGACGCTGGCGCCGACGTAGTTCTGGGCTACGGCTCTGACGAGCAGCGAGCGCTGACGGTCAAGGAGGCACTGGAGGCCCGCTACCGCCGGCGTGTCGAGATCGTTAGCGGCAACATCACGACCGACGAGGGTAGACGAACGCTGATGTCCGAGGTGGCGGGGGACAACTTCTATGGCGCCGTCATTTGTGTTGGCGACCCCGCCCGCATACCCGCCGAATCCCTCGACATGCAGCGTGCCCAGGAATCGGTTGCGGTGAACTACACCGGGCCGATTCTCTTGGCCCGAGATTGTGTACAGGAGTTGTCAGGACGGCAAATCCCCGGTTCTGTGGTCATGCTCTCGTCAATGCAGGGGGTGGAGCCCTTTCCCGGCAGCCTGGCCTATTCCGGCCCCAAGGCCGCCCTCATTCACGGGGCACGCATCTTGGCACAGGAGTACGGCGGCTCCTCGGGCGTGCGCGTCAACGTTGTGGCGCCCGGAGTGACCGAAACGGGCATGGCCCTGTCCTCCATCCAGAGCGGCAAGTATGACCGTTTTGTGGATGATGGCGTGATCCCTCGGTTCGGCTATCCGGAAGATGTGGCGCGGGCCGTCGCCTTCTTCATGGCGCCCGACAATTACGTCACCGGGCAGGTGCTCCTGGTCGACGGAGGGCTGACTCTGCGGCGGGGAACCCGGTAGCCGTCATGATGGTCGAGGTGCTGCTGTTTGCCGGCTTGCGCGAAGTTTGCGGGCAGACTCAGATGCACATCGAGCTTGCCGAGGGCGCGACGGTCGCCGATTGCTTCGCTGATCTCGCCGAGCGTTTTCCCGAGCTGAGTGGGTCGCGCCAAAGCTTGGTCGTGGCGATCAACGAGGAATACGCGACGTGGACCGATCAAACAGCCGATGGCGACACGGTGGCGTTCATCCCCCCGGTGAGCGGCGGGTAAGGAGCTCTGAATGAGTGAGAATCTGATCTCGGTGCGCGAGGAGCCGATTTCGGCCCAGGCGCTCAAGGCGCTGGTCATCCGGGACGCGGCAGGGGCCATCGTGACGTTCGAAGGCACGGTGCGCGATCACACCGGTGAGCAAGCGACCGAGTATCTCGAGTACGAGGCCTACGACACGATGGTCGTCAAGGTGCTGCGGGAGATCGCCGCCGCCGCGAAGGAGAGATGGCCGTTATTGGAGGTGGCGGTTCATCATCGCACCGGTCGACTCGAGGTCGGTGAGGTGTCGGTCGCGATAGCCGTCTCCGCGGAGCATCGCGTCGCTGCCTTCGAGGGTTGTCGCTTCATCATCGACGAGCTCAAGCGCGCGGCACCGATCTGGAAGAAGGAGGTCGGCCCGGATGGATCCGAGTGGGTGAGTGGGCCCACACCGGGCACCGATACACGTCGTGAAAAATCCTGAGAAGGCTCATCGCTGACGAGGCGTCACGAGTCTCTCATCATGGTAGAATCGGCGGCCATGTCATCACAGAGATTCAGCAGAAAAAACCTCAAGCACGACGAATTCGTCACCAGAACGAGTGAGATCACCCGTTGGTTGATGGAGCGGCGCCGGCGCATTGGCTGGGGTTTGCTCGCAGTCGTCGTGTTGATCTCGATCGTTGCCATGGTGCAGGTCTACCAGCAGCGCCAGGAGTCCAGCGCGGCTGCCCTCCTGGCAGTGGCGATGGAGGTCTACCGAGCCCCGCTCGCCGAAGAGACGGCTCCAGCTCTCGACACCCAGCCTGCTGCCACGGATGATGCGGGTGAGGTAACGGGGGAAGCCGCCGCAGAGGAACCGACAGCAGGGGCAACAGAGGGCTCAGGAGAAGAATCCGACCCAGCGGGTGCCGCTTCGCCCGACACGCCGGAGGCAACACCGGATACGGCCACTAGCGCCGCGCCGACTGTCGAGCCTGCAGCGGTGGGATACGGCAATTTCACCACCGAGATAGCCAGGTACGAGGCAGCGCGTGAGGAATTTGCTCCCATCGTTCGACGCTATGGGAACACGCCCTCGGGACGGGTGGCGGCCTTCTATCTCGGAATCTGCGAGAGCTCGCTGGGGAATGAAGAGGCGGCTACCGAGGCGCTGCAGCGGGCTGCCGGTGCATCCCAGGAAATCATTGCCACGGTATCCCTGTATCGACTCGGACAGCTGCAAGTCGCGGAGGGCAAGCCGGATGAGGCGATCGCCAGCTTTGATCTTTTGCTGGCGCGGAACTCAGATGCCTTCCCCACCGATGAGGCTCTCATGGCAAGGGCGAGGGCCCAGGAAGCCGCCGGGGACCAGCGTGGCGCCATGCTCTCCTACCAGCGTGTCGTCGAGGAGCATCCGGATTCCTTTTCGGCCGCCGACGCGCGCGCCCGCGTCGAAGAGCTCGCCGCCGAGCTCGGCATCGACCCCAACGTCGAACGTTCCTGATGTCCCTGGCGCGACGTGGGCGGTCCTTCGACCGCATCGCGGTCGTCGTTCTGGATAGCGTTGGTTGTGGCGAAGCGCCCGACGCGGAAGCCTTCGGCGATACCGGAAGCAACACGCTGGCGCATGTCATCGAGGCGGCCGATCCGCATCTTCCGAACCTGGCGGGGCTTGGTCTCGGTCGTATCGAAGGGGTTCCCGCGCTGGGCGCGGATTCCGCTCCCCGAGGTGCCTACGGCCGCATGGTGGAACGGTCCGCCGCAAAAGACACAATGACGGGGCATTGGGAGCTGATGGGGCTCATTTCCAACAGCGATTTCCCCACCTACCCGAATGGATTCCCCGAAGACCTCATCCATGAATTCGAGACAGCGATCGGGAGACCAACCCTCGGAAACCGAGCGGCGTCGGGCACTGAAATCATCGAGGAGCTCGGCCCAGAGCACATGACCACGGGGGCGCCCATCGTGTACACCTCGGGCGACAGCGTTTTTCAGGTTGCCGCGCACGAGGATGTCATTCCGGTTCGGGAGCTATATGAGATCTGCGAAACGGCGCGCTCGATGTTGGCCGGGGAGCATGGCGTTGGCAGGGTGATCGCGCGCCCGTTCATCGGTGCGGGTCCGGGGAGCTTCCAACGAACGTCACGGCGCCACGACTATGCCATGTCACCACCCGAACCCACGGCTCTCGACAAGATGGTCACGGCAGGCCTTTCAACGTACGGGATTGGCAAGATTCACGACATTTTCGCCGGCCAGGGTCTGACCGGGTGGCAGAGGACCGCCGGCAATGCCGAGGGGGTCGAGACCACCTGCAGCGCGATACGCGAGGGCTGGGGAGAGTTGATTCTGACCAACCTTGTCGAGTTCGACAGTCTCTATGGTCATCGCAACGACCCACACGGATACGCTGCGGCTCTCGAGGAGTTCGATCGAAGTCTGCCCGGGCTGCTCGCTGCGCTCGGTTCCCGCGATTGCCTCATGATCACGGCTGACCATGGATGCGATCCGACGTTCCCGGGCACCGATCACACGCGCGAATGCGTGCCGCTGCTGGTGGCAGGGGAGGGCGTTCGACCGGGCGCGCTGGGCACGCGCGCGAGCTTCGCCGATCTGGCGGTCACAATCCTGGAGAACTTCGCCGTCGAGAGCTCTGGCCCCGGGGTGGCCTTCCTCGACGAAATCACAGATTGATCGCGGACTCACGTCCGCTACGCCACCCGTTGAGAAGTCCTGGCTCTAGCCTTCTTCGTTACGATCGAGGTGTGCCTGGACGGTGTCGATCTGAAGCTTCAGGTCACGGGTCCGTCGCGCCAAAGACCAGAGGTAGAAGAAGACGGCTCCCCAGGCGAGAACCAGGCCGCTGAACAAATACCAGAAGTTATCCATCAGAGATTCTCCCCGTGAGAAAAGTCGAGCGAACGGCGCATGGCCATGAGTTGTCGCGAGATG
>JAUWTE010000401.1 GCA_030609765.1 Acidobacteriota bacterium | reverse complement strand
GCGCAGTCTCCAACCTCGCAGCGTCGACGGCGGTGTAGCGTACCCGGCCATCGAGGCGGTCAGAACGAGCCACCAGGCGAGGATGTAGTAGGCGACTCCCGCTGCAGCGGAGCTCAGCGACGGCCCGCCGCCGATGCCGAGAGAGGGTAGAACGGAGGCGGACACCCAGGCAGCGAGCGCGAACATCAGATAGCCCGGAAACATGGCGTGCCAGAAGAAGCGGCTTCGCTCGATAGGTAGGTAGGCCGCACGCGACACGCCGTTCAGACAACGCAGGAACCAGATGCCGTGCAGGACAACGAGGATGAGCAGCAGCCCGAAGGCCGACAGAGACAGCAGGAAGACGTTGATGACGACGAAGAGCGACAGCACGAAATGGAGCTGGGTCTTGGAGAGCAGCCTGCCGGGACGCAGGATTCGATCAACTTCGATCCAGCTCCCCAGCAGTGGGAGGCGCTCCAGGTAGCCGATCAGACCGGAAGCAAGATCGCTGATCCGAGTGCCGGCACCCTCAACTTGAACGGAAATCTGGTAGCTCAGCGGCAGCCTGCGGCGAGTCGTCACCAGCAAGGCGACCGACAGGATCAGGGAGATGATCCCGGGCCACGGGGTCTTCAACCCAATGCGCGCAAAGATCCAGACAATCACCACCAGCAGCGGGATGAAGATGCCCAGGGGCATGCCCCACTTGTAGGTTCGCAACCGTACGCTGTGATAGATGAAGGGCACGAGCAGAATCAGGCAAACGGCGTTGAACGCCAACGTGAGCTGCACCGGCTGAAGCGCGGGCTCGTACTGGAGCCAGAAGGCGAGGCAGGCGAAGAGGGCGCTGCCGGTCAGCGCTACCTGCATGGCGAGCATGCGCGCCTTCCACAAATCCCAAGCACGAAGCGGAAGCGCCAGGTGCATGGACGTGGCGATCTCCCACATGCGGCCGCCGGCGAAGTAGTTGATAACAGCGATCATCAGCAGCCAAAGCATCCAGGCGAAGTGGGTGTTGGCGGGATCGAGGCTGTTGGGCCCGGTGCCGTGGGCAAAATCGACGCTGGCAGCGGACGCCATGATGTACCCGAACAACGCGCCGAACGCCCAGTAAAAGGGCGACATCACGAACGACACGTCGCGGCGCAGCAGGGCACGAGTCACGAGGTGCCTCCCAGGAGCTCGACAAAAAGCTCCTCGAGCGGCACCTGCGCCACGCTCGCGTTCCGAACAGCCAACTCCCGCTCGAGAAGGGCACGTGGTTCCTCGGCATCTCCTTTGAAAACGGCCCGCAGGGTGCCCTGGCGCTCACGGATTCTCAGGCAGGAGGCGGAGGCAGCGACAGCGCCGGGATCGATTCCAGCGTTGACCGGCATGACCGCCACTGTGTAGCTCTCCCGCAGGGTATCGAGCGCCGCATCGATCAGGACGCTTCGATCGTGAAGCAGGACGATCCGATCGGCCATCCGCTCGACATCGGTCATATGGTGGGAGGAGAAGAGAATCGAGGTGCCTCCCTCGCTGAGAAGATCGATCGACGTTTCGAGAAACTCGCGCCGGGCGGCCGGGTCGAGCCCGCCGGCGGGCTCGTCGAGAATCAGAAGTTCAGGACGGTGCGCAACCGCGCAAAGCAGTGCCACCTGGCGTGCCTCACCTTTGCTGAGCGATTTCACTCGGGCTCGGTCCGAGAAGCTGAAGCGCTCCCGTAGCCTGGCCTCGAGCTCGGCGTCCCAGGTGGGATACAGGTCTCTGTGCAGGCCGATGACCTGCTTGACGCGCATCGCCGGAGGCAAGACCTGGTCCTCTGACACGAACCCCACGCGGCTCTTCATTGCCACCGGATCCTTCTCGGGATCGAGACCAAGAACCCGCACGCTGCCTTCCTGTGCCCGCATCATGCCCATGGCGATGTGAATCAACGTTGTCTTGCCGGCGCCATTCTTGCCCAACAGGCCGACGACCTGGCCCGGCTCAACGGAGAAGGTGACCCCTGAGAGGACTTCCTCACCGCGCCCGTAGGATCGGTGAATGTCGCGGAACTCGAGAACGCTCATGGCTTCATCTCCTCCCAGATTTCCTCCAGCAACTCGGTGACGTCGTCGTAGGGAACACCGCTCAGGTGCGCCTGTGTCAGCAGACGCTGGGCGGCATCGCGCAAGCGCTCACGGGCCTCGGCCGGCCGCAGAACCGGCGACTCCTCGCTGATGAACGTGCCGCGACCGCGTTGCGTGTGGATGAGCCCCTGGTTCTCGAGCTCGTCGTAGGCCTTCTTCACCGTCAGGGGCGCGATGACGAGCTGGGCCGCCAGCTCGCGGTGGGAGGCCAGCTTGTCACCGGACTTCATACGTCCTCCAACGATGGCGTCTGTGATCTGCCGCATGATCTGGCGGTAGATGGGCAGTTCGTCGCCGGGATTGATTTGCAGCTGCATGTCAGCGATCCCGTTTCATTTCATTCACTGGGCAATCAACTTGGACCTCTGGAAGCGCGCCAGAGCCGCTGCCAAGAGCAGAACGTCGAGGATGAGCAGCACCAGGATCACGGTCAAAGCAACCGTGACGAAATCCACCGAGTCCAGCCCTTGTCGCATCCCAGCCCGCCAAGCCGGCTGGCTCATGACCGCGACCCCCAGAATCTGTAGCCCCACACCCGGCAGCAACAGGGCGGTGACGAGCGTCTGTGTTGCCCCTTGTACAGTCGCCGCCCGCAACGACACCAGCACCCCCGCGAGGGCGATCATCAACGCGCTCAGAAAGCTCATGATCACTGCCGGGGCGAGAATTCGGGGTGCGTACATGAGAGGGGCCACGTCCCAGTGAACGACGTTCGCCGTCACCAGGCCGACCAGCAGGGCCAGCATGACCACTCCCCAGCCGTAGCCGATAGCCACGACCAACTTCCCCAGAATGATGGCAGGATCCGGAAGGCGGCTCGCAAGAAGCGTTGGCAGAGTCTGTCGCTCGCGCTCCCCGGCGAACGAGTCGGGAATCGTGGTGATCAGAAAGACCATGGAGAAGATCGTGCACATGATCGCCACGAAGGGACTCTCTACCCAATCAGCGTCTGAAAATGGGCCGTAGAGTCCGATGAAGGCGAACGGCAGCAACAGGTTGAGAGACGAGCGCAGGCGCCCGCCGGGTTGGCGAAGCTGGGTCTTCCGCTCCTTCCAAGCAACGGTCAGGATGTCGGTGAGCATTCTTCTTCCTCCATCATCGTCAGAAAAGCTTCTTCGAGGCTGGCCTGGCCGCGCCGGACCTCCTCGACCCGGACACCCGCACCCACCAGCAAGCTGACCAGCTCGGCCGTGTCGGCGTTCTCCTGAAGCTGCACCGCGAGGTGGCCGTTCTGCTGCACGACCGAGGTCACCGTCGGCTGTGCTCGCAGGAGGGTCAATACCTGCTCGTTGAACGCACTACCGATGATCTCCACGTGTGGACCGCCGGCCCTGGCCCTGAGCTCGTCGGGGTGACCGACGGCCAGGAGCTCGCCGTTGCGAACTACGGCCACGCGATCGCAAAGCCTCTCGGCCTCTGCCATGTTGTGGGTGGTGAGGAAAACCGTTGCGCCTTCGTTCGCGACCAGGTTGGCGAGATCCTCGCGCAGGGCGGAAGCCGCCACGACGTCCAGACCGGCCGTCGGCTCGTCCAGGAAAACCACCGCCGGCCGGTGCATGATCGCTCTCGCTACGGCGAGCTTCTGCTGCATGCCCCGGCTCCACGTACCGGCGCGCTCGGCCCGGCGCTCCCACAACCCCATCTGCTCGAGCAGCTCGCGGATGCGCCCGTCGCGCTCGCCTACGGACATGCGATAGATGCGCCCGAAGTACTCGAGGTTCTCCTCGGCGCTCATCTGCTCGTAGATACCGGAGTGCTCGAGGAGAGCACCGGTGTGCGCACGCAACTCGTCCGCTTGGGTTTCCACATCGAAACCGAGAACTTCGGCACGTCCTGCTGTCGGCTCGAGCAGGC
>JAUWTE010000031.1 GCA_030609765.1 Acidobacteriota bacterium | reverse complement strand
TGCCAGCATACTTCCTGAATCTTCCTCAGCAATCTGATTAAAAAGATCAAGCGCATCGGCATAATCCTCTTCCGACATTGCCCCTTCAGCCTGCAAATACAGATATTTATACGGTGATTTTTCTTTTTCATCTTTTTCAAGCACCGTTTGGTTCGTTGATAAGTACGCGGCATAAGCTGTGTGGGAAAATTCAGAAAGTATTATTTGTTTTATCGAGTCTGCCTTTTCGGGTAGATTTAATTCATAGTCGAAAATATAGTAAAGTGCGTAATAAGATTTAGGTACCAGTATACTGTCCTCAGAAGTTTCTATCATGTTTGTATAAGCTTTTGCTGCAATATCATATCTACCTAAATTGAGAAGAAAAAATTCTGCCAGGGCAAACCTGTTTTTTTCAAGGGAATATTCTATTTCTGATTTTGTACGCGGTTCATTTTTTTTCTTTGTCGCCTGGAGGGCAGGAGGGGGAGCTTGGAGATCGAGCGGCTCTTCTTCTACGCCGATCCCGTGCGCACCGTGCCGCTGGAGCGCTAGCCCGAGCTCTTCCTCTCCTGCCTCTGCCGGGTCCGAGCTCAGGCGAAGGACAGTAGCGTTTCCTCTACGACTCCCTTGACCAGGTCGACCTTGTAGCCGTTATGTTCCAGTGGATCGGCCTCGCGCGCCGCGGCGGCGGCAGCATTGGCGGCCACCTCGGGGTCGAGACGCTCACCGGTGATGGCGTCCTGCAGCGGCGTCGATCGCCACGGAATGGGGGCCACGCCTCCAAGCACCGCGCTCGCCTCACTTACGCGTCCGCCCTCAATCCTCATCACCAGAGCCAGGCTGGTGAGGGCGAAGTCCCAGGCGCCGCGCTCGCGCAGCTTGCGGTAGGTGCTGACTGTGCCCGCCTGCGGAGCAGGCAGGAACACATCGGTAATGATCTCGCCGGGCTCGAGGATGTTCTCGTGCGCGATGTCGGCCTCCGGTGGCACGAAGAACGCCTCCAGCGGGATGGTGCGTTCCGATCTGCCCTTGGCCAGCCGTACGGAGGCACCCAACGCTACGAAAGCCGGGGCCGTGTCCGACGGATGAACGATAAAGCAGGGAGCGCCGCCGAAGATGGCGTGGTACTGGTTTTCGCCCTCCACGGCGTAGCAGATGTCACCGCCCTTCTTCAGGCAGTGGAACTCGCCACGAAAATACCAGCAGCGGGGTCGCTGGCAGAGGTTGCCACCGACCGTGCCCTGGTTGCGGAGCTGCGGGCTGGCCGCCGATTCTGCAGCCTCGGCCAGGACGGTGTAACGAGCGCGAAGCGTCTCGCTGCTCGCGAGCTCGGCGAGCGTGGTCAAGGCACCGATGCGCAAACCACCATCGGCCGTCTCTTCAATGCCACGCATCTCGTCGAGGCCGCTCAGGCTCACCACCTTGGACGCCTCGAAAACGCCGTCACGGAGGCAGCCGAGCAGGTCGGTACCGCCGGCGTAGACGTGCGCCTCGTCACTCGCGAGCTGCTCGAGAGCCTCTCTCATCGACTCGGGACGGATGTACGCGAATGTCGGTAGCATCGCCTAACCCCTCCCTTCTCTTTTTGCGGCCAGCTTTGCGGCCAGCGTCGTTGGGTTAATGGGCGTGTCGGTTATTCGCACCCCCACGGCGTTGTACACGGCATTGGCAATAGCCGGCGCCGTCGGGATAGTTACCGGCTCGCCGATGCCCTTGGCTCCGGTCGTATTGAAGGTATCCCCGAGGTCAATGGCCACGGTGGATATGTCCGCCGGAACATCGAGCGCCGTGGGGATCTTGTAGTCATGGAAGTTGCGGTTGACCATTTTGCCGGTCTGGTTGGAATCCAGAATGCGGCGCTCGGTCATGCCCAGGCCGATGCCCATTGTGATGCCACCGTAGATCTGGTTGTCGTAGGTCATACGGTTCATCACGCGGCCGCTCTCGTGTGCGCCGAGAAAGCGCAGCACCTTGACCTCACCGGTCAGGGTATTGACCTCGACCTCGCAGAACTGGGCCGCAAACGGGCAGGTGACCGTGTCTTCCGGGTTGGGGCCGCGATAACCGACCCCGACCACGACCTGGGAGGCGCGGAAGGCGCGTACCTGACCCACCGCGATGCTCTTGTCGGGATCCACCGTCGAGCGGACCTCGCCGTTTTCGAGGACCAGGTCCTCAGCGGGCACTTCGAGCTCCCCGGCCGCCATCTTGATGATCTGGCTCTTGCAGTTGAGCGCCGCGTCGCGCACCGCCGGTGACTCGGTCGGAACGGTCTTGCTGCCGCCACTCGCCGAGGCATACTGCGTGGTGCCGGTATCGGCGTACTCGATGGTGATGCGCTCCAGAGGCACGCCGAGCTCCTCGGCGACGACCATGGCCATCACCGTCTTGGTGCCCGTGCCGATGTCGCTGGCGCCCATGTTGAGGTTGCAGCTCCCGTCAGAGAAGTACCTGACGACCGCCGTGGATGGAGGCCCACCGGCGCCGGCCGCCCATAGGCAACCAGCCACACCAACGCCACGCTTCAGGTGGCCATTGGCGGCCTCAGCTTCCCGTGCTTCCGACCAGCCGAACTCCTCGGCGCCCTCCTCCAGGCACTCCTTGAATCCGGTAGTGCTGTAGGGGCGGTCGCCGCGGGCCTGGCTCACCGTTGGAATGTTCTTGAGGCGCAGCTCGACGGGGCACATGTCGATCGCCTCCGCCAGGGCATCCATCATCTGCTCGAGCGCCCACGAGTTCTGCGGGTGCCCGGGGGCGCGCATCGGGCGCTGCTCGCCGGCGTTGATGTATACATCGTGGCTTACCGTGCGGACGTTGGGGCACAGGTAGAGGTCGCGCGTCTGAAAATCGGCGCTACCCGTGCCGCTTCCCGAATAGGCGCCGCCGGAGCCGAGATTCTCCATCTCGAGGGCAACCAACGTGCCGTCGCGCTTGACGCCGGCCTTCAGACGCATCTGCACCGCCGGGCGGTTGCCGACACACAACAGCGTCTCTTCCCGGGTGACAAACAGCTTCACCGGGCGCGCGGCGATCTTCGCCAGAAGCGCCGCGATGGCCGAGTACTTGCCGGTCCATAACTTGGCGCCGAACGCGCCGCCGACATAGTGACCGATTGCGCGCACGTGGCTGAGCGGCAGCCCGAAGTTCTGGGCCAGCCCCTGCTGAATGGGGTAGACGCCCTGAGTCGAGTGCCAGACGGTGAGCTTGCCACCCTCCCACTGAGCCACGCTGCCGAAGGACTCCATGGGCATGTGCAGCTGGCACTCGATATTGTAGGTCTCCTCCAACACGACATCGGCCGCAGTAAAGCCCGCCGCGATGTCTCCGCGCTCGTACGTACGTGCGTCCCGGGTGCGGTTGGTGGTGCCCCAGACGATTGGTGCGTCATCATCGAGGGCCTTCTTGAAGTCGACCGTGAAGGGCAGCACCTCGAACTCGACTTCGATGGCGCGTGCGGCGTCCCAGGCCTGATAGGGCGTCTCGGCGGCCACCGCCGCCACTGCCTCACCCTCGAATCGGCAGTGGTCGTCGAACAGCCGGCTGTCGCCCCGCTGGCTGCTCTCGTACCAGGGAATGTCAGCGCCGGGGGTCTTGTCGGTGATCACCACGTGCACCCCCGGCATCGCCTCGGCCTTCGAGGTGTCGATACTCGTCACCCGCGCGTGCGGGTGCGGGCAGCGCAGAATGGCGCCGTGCAGCATGCCCGGCAGGTTGACATCCGAGGGATAAATAGCGCCGCCGCTGGTGCGCTGATAGCCATCCACCCGGGGCTCCGGCCGGCCGACGATCTTGGTTTCGGTCCAGGGCTCGGCCTTCTCCTGCGGTTTCGGCGTTTCCGGCACCGGCTCCGTGAGGTAGTAGGTCAATTCCTTCATGACTCACCTCCAGTGCGCTTGATCTCGCCGGCTCGCTTTGCGGCCTTGAAGATATTGGGGTAGGCGCCGCAGCGGCAAAGGTTGCCGCTGACGCCCAGGCGAATCTCTTCGATGGAAGGGTCCGGGTTGGCGCGCAGCATGCCTTCCACCGCCACGACCTGGCCGGGAGTGCAGTAGCCACACTGATAGCCGTCGCACTCCACGAACGCTTCCTGGACCGGGCCCAAATCCTCGCCGTCCATGAGGCCCTCGAGCGTGGTGATCTCGGCGTGGGTGGCCTCGAGCGCCAGAGTCATGCACGAGTAGCGGGTCTGGTCTCCCATCAGCACCGTGCATGAGCCGCATTCGCCGCGCTCACAGCCGGGCTTCGCCGCGGTCATACCGAGCTTTTCGCGCAGCACGAAAAGCAGCGACCAGCGCGGCTCGACCAGCAAGTTGTGCTCGCGCTCGTTGATGTGCAACGTGATCGGCACGAGCTGGGTGGCCTCGATGAGGTCGGCGGCTGGTTCGGCGATCGCCGTCTCACTGCCCACGAGCGTGCCGGCCGCTGCAATACCGAGCGTCCCGGCGCCGGCCGCTGACAAGAAGTCGCGGCGGCTGACGCCCGTTTCCGGCGGGCTCTTCTGTTTGCATTCCTTCTTTTTCATGGGACCTCCGTCAGATCCTGCGTTTCGCGACGAACTGCCAGACTCTCAAATCGGGGAGTGTCGCGCAAGGGGAGGCAGAGAGCGCTTTCCACGGGCGCGCGAGAGCGAATGACCGAAGGGCGGCAACCAATTCCTGCTACCTGACATCCAATCCATGTAGGCTAGGTATGGCTGCGCCTCGCACCCCAGGAGAGGCCGCCATCTGTACCACAACAGCATATGCAGGCCGCTCCTGAGTCGGATTCTGATCGGAGGCACGCAGCCGTGTGGAACAGCTTCTCTCAAGACATTCGCTATGCGCTGCGGGCAGTGCGACGCAACGTCGGGTTTTTCACCGTAGCCGCGCTGATCATCGGGCTGGGGATCGGTGCCAACACCGCGATCTTCAGCGTGGTGAACCCGCTGCTGCTGCGGGAACTTCCCTTCGAGCAGCCCGACCGCCTCGTGTGGATCGCTAACACCGGCACGGGCGGGAGCCTCTCCTCGGTCACATCGCGTTGTTGGAATCTGCGTGACTACAGGGCGATGAACGAGTCTTTCGAGCAGATGAGCGGCTACTTCGCCTTCTTCGACTACATCGGATTCACTCTCAGCGCAGATGGCGACCCGGAGCGGCTGGTTGGCGTGCCGGTGGCGATAGATTTCCTCGACATCCTCGGAGTGCAGCCCTTAATCGGCCGCAACTTCGTCGAAGAAGAGGATCTCTGGAGCACACCCACGGCCGTGATCCTCTCCCACAGCTTCTGGCAGAGGCGCTACGGTGGTGACCCGGGGATCGTCGGCCAGGCGATTACCCTGAACAACGCACCGATCAACGTGGTCGGGGTGCTTCCTGCTTCCTTCGACTTCGCATCGTTCTTCTCGCCGGGCGCTCGTATCGACTTTCTGACGACCTATCCGATCAGCGACGAGACGAACCGGATGGGCAATACGCTGTCGATCGTTGGGCGTCTGAAGCCCGGGGTGACGGTCGAAAGCGCCCAAATCGACCTCGACCGCATCAACGATCAGTTGAGCGAGGCAGACCCGTCGCGCTGGGGCCTGGGTGCTGCCGTCACCAACCTGCAAGAGACGATTACCGGCGGCTTTCGGACGGCCATGCTGCTCCTGGCCGGCGCCGCCGGCCTGGTCATGTTGATTGTCTGCGCCAATATCTCGAACCTGCTCCTGGCGCGCGCCGCGACACGGCGCAAGGAGATGGCCGTCCGCACCGCACTGGGGGCGAGCCGCATGCGGCTGGTCCGCCAGCTTCTGACCGAGAGCTTCGTGCTCTCCGGCTTCGGTGCCGTGCTGGGTGTCTTTCTCGCTTACGTAGTAACCAGGGTTGTTGCCGGCAGCAACGCTTTCAGTATCCCGATGCTGCAGGGCGTCTCGATTGATGGCACAGCGCTCCTTTTCACAGTGGTTGCGGCTCTCTCCGCGGGTCTCCTGTTCGGGCTCGCGCCGGCCCTGCAGATCTCCCTGGGTCGGCAGCATGCTGCCCTGACGGATGCCAGCCGCGGCTCGAGCGAGGGTAGGGTGGGAGGGCGCTTTCGCGAGGCGCTCGTTGTGGCGGAAGTGGCCCTGGCATGTCTTCTTCTCGTGGGTGGAGGGCTTCTTCTGCGCAGCTTCCTGTCGGTGCTCGATGTCGACCTGGGCTTTCAGCCCGAGGGTGTCGCCGCGTGGCGTGTGGAGTCGAGTCGGAACTTCGAGGACCTGGCCGACAGGCTCGTCTACTACGAGGGGCTTGCGCGGGAGGTGGAGGCGATTCCCGGCATCATCTCCGTGGGCATGTCTGACACCCTGCCGCTCGGGCGCAATCGTAGCTGGAGCGTGGGCGCCAAGGGTGAAGTCTATGAGCGGGGCCAGAATCCCGGCGCGTTTCCGCGCCTGGTCGACAGCGGCTACCTGGAGACGATGAGGATTCCCCTGCTGGCCGGCCGCTACTTCACACGCGACGATACTTCCGCCACGGAACCCGTCGTTGTGATCAACGAGGCCCTGGCTCGGACGCTCTGGCCAACGCGGGACGCGGTCGGACAGATTCTGATGCAAGGCGACAACGAGTGGCGGGTCGCGGGTGTCATAGCCAATGTGCGCCACACATCGCTCGAGGAAGAAGGCCGCAACGAGATGTACTTTCCCATCACTCAACACGGCGACTGGGGCGCGGTCGAGCTGGTCACTCGCTCCGAGGTGCCACCTGAAACCCTGGTCAACAGCGTGCGGGCAACGCTGCGCGCAGCCGACCCCACGTTGCCGACAGACGGGTATCAGACCCTCAACGAGATCGTCGATCGAGCCGTCTCCCCGCGCCGCTTCATCCTGCTGCTGCTCGATGCTTTCGCCCTTACTGCTCTGGTCCTCGCCTCTTTGGGAATCTACGGTGTGCTCTCGTATTCGGTCACACGGCGGGCGGCCGAGATCGGCATCCGCATGGCGCTGGGAGCCTCCGCGGCCCAGGTGCAGCGTAGGGTCTTGATTCGAACCCTGGCGCTGACATCCGTGGGCGTAGTGATCGGCCTCATTGCCGCATACTCGCTGACGAGGCTCGTCGAATCCCTGCTCTTCGGGGTCGAAGCAACCGACCCATTCACCTACGCTGCCGTGATCCTGGTGCTGGGCGTCATTGCCGGCCTCGCCGGCTACCTGCCTGCCCGCCGCGCCTCACGTATCGACCCGATGGCGGTGCTGGGCTCGGAGTAGGGAAGGCAAAACAGCCCAGTGCGGGGGTTATCGGGAGGCGATATGCTTTCCGGCATGCGAATCACTATCGACATTCGGGACGACGTTCTTCGGCAGGCGAAGAAGAAGGCGGCCGACGAGGGAGCCACTCTGCGCCAGGTTCTGGAGAGCGCTCTGCAGGCCTACCTCGCTGGGCCCTCTGGGCAGCGAGAGTACCGGTTGAGCTGGAGAACCGAGCAGGGACGCATACTTCCCGGCGTGAACCTTGACGACCGGACTTCCCTGCTCGATCTTACGAGCGGTCAGAACTGATCGCCCTAGATTCGGATGAAGATCCTCCTGCGGTAGAGCCAGTAGCACAGGCTCCACTCCAGCCCGAGCACCACCGTTGCGGTGAACACCGCCAGCAGGCCCGCTCCCAGCCACCAGAAGAACCCTTCGGTGAAGATCGCTACGGTCGGATTCACCCACTGGGACCCCACCGTCTCGCCAAACAGGTAGATGAAGATGGAGTTCATGCCCACCACGAGGCCGGGGAAGGCCCACTTTCGCACCCCGCGCACGTCGATCAGCCAGCAAAAAAGAGCGAGTGCCAGCAGGCACCATCCCGCAGACACGATCACGAACGAGCTGGTTGCGATCCGCTTGATGATGGGTGTGAGGGGGTTGAGGGCATAGCCGACAACCACGCAGATGGCACCGAAGGTGACGAGCCGTTGGATCTTCTTCGCCGCCGGCAGGTCGCCCATCAATAGTTGGCCGGCGAGCACGCCCCAGATCACGTGTGCGGCCGTCGGAACACAGTTGATCGCAACCCATCCACCCGAGTTGAGCTTGCCCATCAGCAGCAGGTCCATCCAGGCACCGAAGTTGTGACCCTGCACGAAGGCCTGATCGAAGCCCGGCACCGCCCACTGACGGTAGAGCAACTCGGTGATCAGGAGCAGTGCTACCGAGGCGGCAACCTGACTGTGTGCCCGGTATCGCATCAGTAGGAATGCCAGCGGGTAGGCGATGGCGAGCTGCGCCAGTACGTTCCACAGCTCCCACACCAGCCTGCCGGCATAGACGGAATGCAACCCTACGCCCAAAAGCAGCAGGACGAGCGCGCGGTAAAGAACGTGCCCCGTGATTCGCGCATCGCTCATCCCGAGCTGCTTACGCTTGGCGACGGCGAAGGGCAGGGCCACCCCGACGATGAACATGAAGGCGGGCTGCACCAGGTCCCAGAACCGCAGGCCGTTCCAGGGGTGATGGGTGAACTGGGTCGCGACCGAATGGAGGAGCGAGCCCTCCGGTGTCGACCGCAGGATCGCCCCGTAGAGATGTGTCCCCTCGGCCAACAAGAGGAGCATCGTGAAGCCGCGGAACGCATCCAATGACAGCAAGCGCCCCGCGGGAGCTTTCTCTGTCTCGAAGCAGGCCATGACGGAAAAGCCTACTCCAAAAGCGGTAACTCTTACGGGCCCTCATGTCGTTCTCGTCAAACACGCGCTGTACGGTGGTCTGCTCAGTCGGTACGATGTCGACGTCAAGAGAAGCCCCACGGCGACCCGTTGTGAGACCCTTTTGCGCCCGGGCTCAAGCGGTAGGTATCGATTCGATGGCATACGACCTCTTCGAGGAGCTCGAGCATCTTCTGCGCGAGCTGGCGGCCGCGGATGTCGAGTACGCGCTTTGCGGTGGATTGGCGTTGGCGGTACACGGGGTGCCGCGTGCAACTGTCGACATCGACCTGCTCGTCCTCGAGGAATCAGTTGATTCAGCGATCCTGGTTGCTCGCAACTGTGGCTACGAGATCGAGGCCGAGCCCATGGCGTTCGCCGGCGGCGCGATCCGTATCCACCGAATATCGAAGATCGAGCCCGATACTGGCGATCTGATTCCTCTCGACTTATTGCCCGTCACGCCTAACGTAGAGTCGGTTTGGAAGGGCAGGCAGAAAGTAGAATGGGAGGCGGGAGAGCTGTGGGTCGTTTCTCGACAGGGCCTGATCGAACTGAAGCGCATCAGAGGAAGCACGCAGGACATGGCTGACATCGAGCGACTGACGGGGGGCGACGATGACTGATATGTCACCGCACGCCGTCACGGCTCGCTTGAAGCAGGTATCTCAGCTGACAGCTCTGTGCCGAGCCCTGTCGAGGGCGCGTCCGGTCGGCTCGGAGAACCATGGTCGTGACGACAACGTCTCAGCAGAGCACTCAGGCGCCCCTAGTCCTCAGGTGGAGAGAGCACGGGATTCCTGAGGACGAAGGGCTATCTCGCCGCCCGAACCGCTGGAAGCCACAACGATGGATGAGCAGCTGAAATTCTTGTTGATCATCGCCGAACGTCTCGACGGCGCCAGCATTCCGTACATGGTGACTGGTTCTCTTGCGCTCGCCGTCTACGCGACTCCCCGAATGACGCGCGAGATCGATCTCGTGGTTGAGATCGGTGGGGGCGATGTGGCAACAGTCGTTGGTCTCTTCCAGCCGGATTGCTATGTCGAAGCGGAGACGGTCCGCCGTGCCGTGGAGACGCAAGGAATGTTCAACATCATCCACACCGACTGGATCATCAAGGCAGATTTCGTGGTGAAGAAGAGCGAAGCCTACAGGGTTACTGAGTTCGAGCGTCGACGGGCCATCGAGATCGAGGGGAAGCCGGTCGTGTTCGTTGCCCCCGAGGATCTGATCCTCTCGAAGCTCTGCTGGTCGCGAGAGTCGACCTCAGAGCTGCAGGAGCGTGACGTCAGCGATCTGCTAGACGCCGTCAAGGACCTGGATCTAGACTACCTCGACCGGTGGGCTTCCGAATTGGACGTCCGAGATCGTCTCAATCGACTCAGCGAACGTTGAACGACACCCCAGCCAAGGTACAGGAAGAATTCCGCAAGAGGTTGCTGGCGCTCGACGCCTCTCAACGCTTTCGCATGGTATCGGGGATGTTCGACTCGGCGAAAGCTCTTGTCCGAGCAGGGCAGAATCGGCTCGCAGACGATGGCGAGGCGCCAGGAGTCATGACGTTCAAACGCCTGTACGGAAACGATTTCGATACCGACGAGCTGGCCGCGATCTCGGAGCACCTGCGGTATGCTGCCCGCAGCGGACGTTCGGCCGCCTCAGACGACGCATAGTCGCGACATTCCAGGTGCCCCTGTAGCTCAGGTGGATAGAGCACGGGATTCCTAATCCCGGAGCCGAGGTTCGAGTCCTCGCAGGGGCACTCTTTATTTTCAACGGTTTACGGGGGCTGTTCACGCTCAATCCCGTGCTCCCATTGTTTTCGCACCTGAACAACGGCTAGATTCCCGCCTTCCCTTTTCACCCACGAACGGCGGATTCCTTGATTGGCGCATCTCTAGGTCCCTACAAGATCATCGAGCAGCTCGGCGCCGGCGGCATGGGCGAGGTGTATCTGGCCGAAGACACCCGCCTTGCCCGCGAGGTTGCGGTCAAGGTGCTGCCCGAGGCGTTGGCTGCCGACGCAGAGCGGTTGGCGCGCCTCGAACGTGAGGCCCGCGTGTTGGCGCAGCTCAACCATGCCAACGTGGCGGCGATCCACGGGCTCGAAGAGCATGGCGGTCGTCTACTGCTGATCATGGAGTGCGCCGAGGGCGAGACATTGGCGGACCGCCTTCAAACCGGTGGCGCCATTCCGCTTACCGAGGTCGTCGACATCGCCGGCAAGGTGGCAGACGGACTCGAGGCCGCCCACGACAAGGGCATCGTCCACCGCGACTTGAAGCCGGCCAACATCATGGTGTCCGACGATGCTTCTGGCACGGCGCGGGTGAAGCTGCTCGACTTCGGCCTCGCCAAGGCGTATGAACCCGACGGGACGCTCGCCGAGATCTCTCCCGAATTGAGCAAGTCACCGACTATGGCTGTGGTCACCATGACCGGCCTCATCATGGGGACAGCGTCGTACATGAGCCCCGAGCAGGCGCGCGGCAAGCGGCTCGATCGTCGCGCCGATGTGTGGGCATTCGCCTGCGTGGTCTACGAGATGCTCAGCGGCGGCAAGGCCTTCGACGGGGACACCGTGTCCGACGTATTCGCCGCCATTCTCAAGGAAGAACCCGACTGGTCGCGCCTGCCGGCCGCGACACCGCACGCCTTGCTCGCACTGCTCGAACGTTGCCTCCGCAAGGATCCGGCGCGGCGCCTGCGCGACATCGGTGATGTACGGGTGGAGATGGAAGACGCGAGCTCGGAGGCGTCGCCGTCGACGGAAGGTGCTGCGCCGCCACTCCCATCCAGTGCTGCTGCACGGCTGGCGCCCTGGGCCGTAGCGGCAATCGCCATGACGGTGGCCGCGTGGGCCGGATTGGGCAAGCCCACCTTCCCCGACACAACCGCTGCGCCGATGCAGCGGTTCAGCGTCATCGTGCCCGAAGATCAGCTTCTGCCGGTGCGGAACTTCATGTTGGCGGTATCGCCATCCGGCAGCGAGATCGTCTATTCGGCGGAACGCGACGGAGTATCGATGTTGTACCGACGACGCATCGACAGCTTCACTGCTGAGCCGATGGACGGCACAGAAGGCGCTGACAGGCCGACTTTCGCCGCCGACGGCGAATCCGTGGCTTTTCGCCAGGGCAACGCCGTGCGCGCGGTGTCGATGGATGGCGGGGTCCTCCGCAGCCTGTGCGCACCATGCTCCGCGGAGTACGGATTGGCGTGGGGGCCGGACGGTACGGTAATCGCGGCGCCGGCGTGGGCGACGACGCTGGAGATCATCGCCGGCCCGCGCGATCCGGGTGCTGTCACCGAGCTCGACGTGACGCGCGGCGATGTCGCGCACTTGTGGCCGCAATTCTTGCCCGGCGGCGAGAGCGTTCTGTGTACCATCTGGGCCGGCACAACCACCTACGGCGCCCTCGTTTCCCTCGACGACGGCGCCATTCGAACCGTCGGCGAAGGCGGATCCAACTACCGCTACGTCGAGCCGGGATACCTGGTCTCGGGTCGGGAGGGTGCACTGGTTGCCGAGGCCTTCGACCTTGCGTCGCTACAATCCACCGGTCCGCAGATCGCGGTCGCCGACGATGTCAAGATGTCGGTGGACGCCTTCGCGTCCTACGGCGCATCGTCTTCCGGGATGCTCGCCTTCCAGCGAGGCAGTTCGCTGACCCGCATCGTGTGGGTGGATCGAGACGACGGAGGAATGAGCGAGGCGTGGCCCCGGTCGAGCAGGTTCGGCTCGGTGTGGGTTTCGCGCGACGACCGTTACGTCGTCTCCGACGTAGCAACAAGCAGCAACACCTACGAAGTGTGGCTGCTCGACCTCGGAGCCGGCACCCCGCAACTGCTCAGCAGCGGGACCGACGACGTGAACCCGGTATTTTCCCCCAACGACAGCACGGTAGCCTACACTTCCGCAACGGATGACGGTTACGCAATCCTCTCGGTCTCGGTAGAAGGATCCCGGGAGCCTGAAGAGTTGTTACGCCGCAATGCCTATATCGTCCCGACCGACTGGTCGGCCGACGGCCGCTATATCGCGTACCACGTCGAGGGTCCGGGTGGGGACGTCTGGCTGCTGCCCATGGATGGCGGCGAGCCGCGCCGCGCCACCGACAGTGTCGCCAACGAAACGGATGGAACGATCTCACCGGACTCGAAGTGGATCGCTTTTGCCTCCGATCGCTCCGGGCGAAACGAAATCTGGGTAGATTCCATGGACAATCCCGGCCGCCCGCAGCAGATCACCTTCGAAGGTGGTGAGATGCCGCTCTGGAGCCCCCTGGGCAACGAGATCTTTTACCGCCGCGGCGCCCAGATCCGTGCGCAGCCGATAACCACCGAACCAACCTTCCGCCTGACAGGCGATTTCACATCGGTGCTCGACGATCGCCGACTGCCCGAGGAAGGCAGGTACCACATATCGTCCGACGGCAAGCGTTTGCTCCTGGCGCGCCTCGAGGACGCCGGTCTCGAGGACCACTACTTCAACGTCATCCCGAATCTGCCGGCCTTCTTGGAACGCGAGCACGGCCGTTAGCCCAAGTACAATCCGATGTCGTCATCACCGCTGATCCGTCGGAGCGGCCTCGTGGGGATGGTCGGTGGCGTGCTCTGGATGGCGGCGCTCATTCCGGCGCGACGTGCCGCGTCTGTCGACCCAACCGTCGCGCTACGTTCGGAGTAGGGCGATTGCGCGCTCTCTCTCCATGCAGGGTTGAAACAGCGGGTGCCGACGGAGCGGTCACGACCAGACGACTGTGCCCAAGATTGTGCCCGCGGGGAACCAACTCCTGCCAACGTGCACCAACTCCTGCCAAGAACCAGCTGATCTGAGCCAGCGCGTCACGCCAATGGGCACCAACTCCAGCCAACTGGTGCCAACCCACACCAACTCCCGCCAACAACTCGGTCGTTAAGGACCGTCAGGATTCCTAATCCCGGAGCCGAGGTTCGAGTCCTCGCAGGGGCACTACCCCATTTCCGGGGCTTTCCCAAGAATGACGCGGGTTTCCGCGATCTGGGTATTCGTGTGCCCAGTTGCACTGAGTGTCCGCGTTTTGCCATGATTTACG
>JAUWTE010000260.1 GCA_030609765.1 Acidobacteriota bacterium | reverse complement strand
CCCATCAGCCAGTGCTCCATCGAGGTCGATCGCCTGGTTACTGTCACCGTCACCGGACGGAGCTTCCTCCGGCACGCGGTGCGGGGAATGGTCGGTGCCCTCGTGGAGGTCGGCGCGGGACGACGCTCGCTGGCAGAGATGCAGACCTTGATGCAGGGTGAGCTCACCGGACCGAGGGCTGTCAAAGCTCCGGCTCATGGGCTCTGCCTCGCCGCAGTTGAGTATTAATCGTGCTTCGTCGCGCCCATACGTGGAGGCCCGCGCAGGCAAATTCGCGTGCTAGAATGCCGACGGTTGAGCTCCCATCACCTCCGATTCTCTCGAGCAACCGGACCTCCCTCTCATGCGAATCCTCGTAACTGGCGGAGCGGGCTACGTCGGCAGTCATGTCGTGCGTACGCTCCTTGAGAAGGGCCACCAAGTCGTCATCGTCGACGATTTGTCATCAGGGCACCGAGTAACAGTTCCTGGAGGAGTACCTCTACACGTCGGCCGCTGTGGTGACGCCGCCGTCCTCGATGCCGCGTCACAGGACGGCTGGCCGGGAGCGGTCATGCACATGGCGGCGAGCTGCTCTGTCTCGGAATCAGTCGAGCACCCGCAGGCCTACTACCAGAACAACCTGCTCGAGAGCCTGGCGCTGATGGACTGGATGGTCGCACGTGGCGTGCCTTTCCTCGTTCATTCCTCTACCTGTGCGGTATACGGGATTCCCGAACGGCAGCCGGTCAGCGAGGAAACGGAGACTCGTCCGATCAACCCGTACGGAGCCACGAAGCTCGCGGTTGATCGCGCTATTCAGTTCTACAGCGAGGCGACATCGCTCTCGGGCATTGCTCTGAGATACTTCAATGCTGCCGGGGCCCACCCCGACGGCAGCTTGGGAGAGGACAAAACTCCGGCCAGCAATCTGATCCCGGTGCTTTTCGACGTTGCGCTCGAGGGGGCCGAGCGGGTCGAGGTGTATGGAGATGATTACCCCACACCGGATGGCACTGGCGTGCGAGACTACGTGCACGTGCTCGACTTGGCAGCCGGGCACCTTGCGGCACTACAGAAGCTCGCCGGTGGCCACTCTGGTGGTGTATTCAACCTCGGGACCGGCCACGGCCACAGCGTTCTCGAGGTAGTGGAGGCAACACGTCGAGTTACGGGGCATCCGATTCCGCTACAGATCAAGAGCCGTCGCGCGGGAGATCCGGCCATGTTGGTAGCCGATGCGCAACGCGCGGAGCACGAGTTGGGCTGGACCGCCCAGCACTCTCAACTCGACACACTCCTCAGCGACGCGTGGAAATGGCGAGCCCAGCACCCGAACGGGTACGCGCCGGAGGAAGCGAACCGATGAGCCGCAGCGTCGCGAGCGGAGTTGTGCCAGCCGACTTGCTGCCCTACATCGAGAGCGATGAAGAGGCCTGCAAGCTGGTTGAGCTCATCGATTGGGCGAGCCTGCCACGCCACATCGCGATCATCATGGATGGCAACGGCCGCTGGGCCCGACACCAGGGGCTGCCTCGCGTCGAGGGGCACCGTGCCGGCATCACCGCCGTGAGAGAGGTCGTCGAAACGGCCGCTCGCGCCGGTATCGAGACGCTTACTCTTTACGCTTTCTCGGCGGAGAATTGGAAGAGGCCTAAGGAAGAGATCGATGCCCTCATGGAGCTGCTCAAAGAGTATCTGTCACGCGAGCTCGGGACGATGCTGGAGCACTCCATTCGGTTCGAGAGCATCGGGCGGCTGGATGGCCTTCCCGAGGATGTCCAGGAAGACGTGCGCAATGCAATCGCCGCCACCAGCGCCAACGATGGGATGCGTTTCATCATCGCCCTCAACTATGGCGGCCGAACGGAGCTCGTCGACGCCTTCCGGGCCGCCCTCGAGAACGTGCGCAGTGGCGAGTTGGATCCGGGAGATCTCGACGAGAGCTGGATCGCCGAACATCTCTATACGGCGGGTGTGGCGGATCCCGATCTGCTGATCCGCACCAGTGGTGAGCTGCGCATCTCCAACTTCATGCTCTACCAGATCGCCTACGCTGAGATCTGGGTGACCAGCAGGCTGTGGCCCGACTTTCGTCGAGCCGATCTTCTCCAATCGATTGTCGATTTCCAGAAGCGCGAGCGTCGCTACGGGAGCGTCGGCGGCGAAACAGGCTGAGCGACCTTGACCCGCATACTCACGGCTGTTTTTCTCGTCGCACTGCTCGCCGCGTCGCTGTATCTACGGCCCGACCAGCCCATGCTGTTCGTTGCGGTGCTGCTGGTGTTCTTGGTCCTCGCCTGGCGTGAATTCTCTGAGCTCGCCGCCGAGGCGGGCGCGGCGCCATTGCGAGGCCTCGGAATGCTGCTCGCCCTCTCCTGCGCGGCAGCCTTTGCCGTGCCCCATCCGGGAGCGCCGGCCGCCGCACTCGGCGCCGCGGCCGTCATCTCGACTTTGGCGGGCTTGGCAGCGGGTCAGAAACACCCTGCCCTGGCCGTTCGACGCGTTGTTGCAACGATTGGCGGCTGCGTCTGGTTGGGCTTGCTGCCGGGCTTTCAGGTTGGATTACGCTACCGGGAGGAGAACGGAATCGCCTGGCTGGTCTTCCTTTACGTTGCCGTCAGCGCTGGTGACATCTTCGCCTATTACGGGGGACGCACGATGGGCCGACATCCTCTGGCCCCTTCGCTATCGCCCAAAAAGACGATTGAAGGAACGGTCTTCGGCCTTGCGGCGAGCACGATCGGCGCGGTAGTCGTTGGCTACTATTGTTTGCCCGAGCTCAATCTGGTTACCGCCGGCCTCCTCGGTCTACTGCTCGGAGTCGTCGGTCAGGCCGGTGATCTTTTCGAGTCGGCCCTCAAGCGCGCCGCGAAGACGAAGGACTCCTCCACGCTGCTGCCCGGCCACGGGGGCATCATGGATCGCATCGACGGACTGCTGTTCGGAGGAGCCGCCCTCTACGTCGTGCTCTTCTTCCTCGACATCACCTAGCGGGCCCCTCAAGCATGGACAAGAAACGGATCGCCATCCTCGGCTCTACCGGCTCGGTCGGCACGCAGGCCCTCGATGTCGCCGCTGGTCACCCCGCCCGCCTGCACGTGGAGTGCCTGGCAGCGGGCCGAAACGTGGATCTCCTCGCGCAGCAGGTGCAGCGCTGGCAGCCCAGCATCGTCTCGTTGGGCACGGAGCAGGCTGCGGCCGAGCTGCAGCGTCGCATCGAGCCGGGAGCCACCCGGGTGGTCTGGGGCGAGAAAGGTCTCCACGAGATCGCCCTGCACCCTGACGTCGACACTGTTCTGAACGCGGTCGTCGGCGCCGCCGGACTCACGGTCACGTACGAAGCGGTCACGGCAGGCAAGCAGGTCGCTCTCGCCAACAAGGAGTCTCTGGTCATGGCCGGCGAGTTGATCATGGCGGCGGCGCGCCGCCATGGCGCAGACGTGTTGCCGGTCGACTCGGAGCCCAATGCCCTGCACCAGTGTCTGCGGGGCGAGCTCATCTCGAATGTGCGCCGGCTCATCCTCACCGCCAGCGGCGGCCCCTTCCGCACCTGGCCCCCGGAGCGCCTCTCCGAGGTCACTCCGGAAGAGGCGCTGAATCACCCGACCTGGCTGATGGGTCAGCGCATCACGATCGACTCCGCGACACTGATGAACAAGGGGTTCGAGGTGATCGAGGCACATTGGCTCTTTGGAGTTCCACTCGAGGCTATCGAGGTGGTCGTTCACCCGCAGAGCGCGGTCCATTCGCTCGTCGAGTTCTGCGACGGCTCCATCATGGCGCAGGTGGCACCGACTGACATGCGAATTCCAATTCAGTACGCCATGTCGTACCCGGAGCGCTGGAGCGCGGTGGTCGAACACCTCGCGGTGCCCGCGAGCTCTCCATGGGAATTCGAGCCGTCCGAAGGTGACAGGTTCATCGCCATCGACCTGGCCAGGCAGGCGTTGCAGGCGGGTGGCACGGCGCCGGCCGTGTTGAATGCCGCTGACGAGGTGGCTGTAGCGGCATTTCTGCGGCGAGAGCTCCGCTTCGACCAGATCACCGCCGTGGTGGCGGAAGTCCTGGAGGAGGTCCCGATCACCGCGGCCGACTCGATCGAGTCCATTCTCGACGCAGACGCCATCGCGCGGCGCGCTGCGCGAGCCCGGGTGGTAAAGTAATCGAGATTCCGATTGTCAGGCCCGAACGCGGCCAATCCATCTCCCCCAAAATAGTCAGCTGATCCATGTTCAACATCGGTACCAACATCCTCGCCTTGGTCTTTGTGCTCGGAGTGATGATCTTCGTGCACGAATTCGGGCACTTTGCGACCGCCAAGTTCTTCAAGATCCGTGTCGAAGTCTTCGCCTTCGGGTTTGGCCCACGATTGTTCGGCTTTCGCCGCGGCCACACCGACTACCGCGTCTGCGCCCTGCCCCTGGGCGGCTACGTCAAGATGAAGGGCGAGGACCCCGATGAATCCCTCGAGGGTGATCCCGACGAGTATCTGAGTCGCCCGAAGTGGCAGCGGCTCTGCATTCTCGTGATGGGTCCCGCGATGAACGTGGTGCTGGCGCTCGTGCTGTTCACTATCGTCTTCCTCGGTGGAGTCACGGTGGAGAGCTGGACCGAGGCGCCGGTGACCATCGGCTGGATCGAGCCCGACTCACCGGCAAGCTCAGTCGATCTACAACCGGGCGACCGGGTCACCGCGGTCGATGGCGAGACTTTGGAGACCTGGCAGGAATTCCAGATTCGCGTGTTGATTTCGGGCGGGCAGGAGATCCAACTCGAAGTGAGTGGCGACTCCGGGCAGCGCACAGTCTCCGTGACCCCCATAGCCATAGGGCCTTCGGATCAGGGCTATCTTGGCGTCTTGCCTCCCTTCCCCCCCCTCGTGGACCGCCTGACGGAAGGGAGCCCCGGTGAGCAAGCCGGCATCGAGCCGGGCGATCGATTCGTCGCGGTGAACGGGCAGGAGATCAGAGATTTTTCCCAGGTTCAGCAGATTATCCGTGCTCGGCCGAAGATGCCCACCGTAATCGCGGTCGAGCGCAACGGGCAAACTGTCGAGCTCACCGCGACACCCGCACGGCTGCCGGAGGAACAAGGTGGGTTCGGCTATCTCGGCATCTGGCGGTCAATCGAGACCAATCGACACCAGTACTCCTTCTTCGGCGCCGTCGGTCGGGCACTGTCGGAGATGAAGCGACAGGTGTTACTCGTGGGTGAGATTCTCGGTCGCATTTTCACCGGCAGGATGTCAGTG
>JAUWTE010000423.1 GCA_030609765.1 Acidobacteriota bacterium | reverse complement strand
TCGAGTGTGCAGGCGTGCTCGTGCAGTACGTCAAACACTCGAATCAAGCGCAACGCAGTCATCGCGAATCATTGCGCCCGCGCAGCCGCGACCCGTTGAGAAACCCGGGCTATATTCGCCATCCAGCCTCTTCGCCGGCGGAAACCGGCAGGGTCAGTCGGGCTCGCCCTCTGCGATGCCCAGGGCGCGCATCTTGTTGAACAGCGTCTTGCGGCTGATGCCCAGTTGGCGAGCCGCCTCTGTGCGATTGCCCCCCGTTCCCTCCAGGGCCTGAAGGATCATCCTGCGCTCCACGGCCTCCTGGGCGCGGGTCACGGCACCTTGGAGATCGCAGGCTCCTGCCATCGTCTCATCGCCCGGTCCCCGGCCCCCTTGGGCCCCAGAACCCCCGATGCCGACCCGCAAGCGGGGCGGCAGGTCCTCCGTGTTGATCAACGAGCCAGACGCCAGGGCCACAGCATGCTCGATGGTGTTCTCCAGCTCCCTCACGTTGCCCGGCCAGCGGTGGGCGACCAACAAGGACAGAGCAGTCTCATCGATGCCCTCGATCCCACGCCCAATCTCGTCGCTGTATTTGTGCAGAAAGTGATCGATCAAAAGGGGGATGTCCTCGGGGCGATCACGCAGCGGCGGTAGCTGAAAGGCAAGGACGTTGAGGCGCCAGTACAGATCGTCTCGAAAATCGTCTCTCTCGACGGCTTCGGCCAGGTCGCGGTTGGATGCGGCGATGATCCGCACATCACAACGGATCGACTGCTCTCCGCCGACTCGGATGAACTCCCCTTCCTCGAGAACGCGGAGCAGACCTACTTGCGCGGCAGCCGAAAGCTCTCCCACCTCATCGAGAAAGAGCGTTCCGCCGCTGGCCATCTCGAAGCGACCGCGGCGCCGCTCACGGGCGTCGGTGAAAGCACCACGCTCATGGCCGAAGAACTCCGACTCGACCAGGTTCGGTGGTACGGCCCCACAGTTGATGGCGACAAACGGACCGTCCTTGCGGTTCGAATGGCGGTGAATGGCACGCGCCACCAGCTCCTTTCCTGTCCCCGACGCTCCCTGGATCAACACCGTGGTGTCGAGGGGCGCGACCTTGGCGATGCGCTGGAACACATCGACCATGGCGCCCGATGTGCCGACGATATTCTCCGGCCGAAAGCGTGCCTCGAGCTGCGTTTCGAGGTGCTCCACGCGGGCCTCGAGCCGGGCCACGCCTAGAGCACGGCTGATCACGAGCCGTAGCTCGTCGTTGTCGAAGGGCTTGGTGATGTAGTCGAAGGCGCCGCGCCGCATGGCTTCGACCGCCGAGCTGATGCTGCCGTAGGCGGTCATGATGACCACTTGGAGGCGTGGGTTTTCGGTTCTCAGCCGGCTCAGCACCTCGATGCCGTCGATTCCCGGCATGGCCAGGTCGACGAGCGCTACGTGAGGATGGAACTCCGAGGCCGTGCTCCCGGCTTCCTCAGGCTCCGACGAGGTTTCTACCTCGTATCCGTCTTCCTCGAATAGCTTCGACAGAATCGACAGAATGCGCGTCTCGTCGTCGACGATCAGGAGTCTCGGGGATTCGTTCATTTGCCGCCCCCAGCAAGTCGTACCCGCACGGTAGTGCCCTCTCCCTCGTGGGTTTCGATTTCGATGTCTCCGCCGTGGCGCTCGACAATGCCGTAGCAAATCGACAGCCCCAACCCGGTGCCCGTAGCCTTCGTGGTGAAGAATGGGTCGAAGGCTCTCTCCAGGGTTTCCTCGGGTATGCCACTCCCATCGTCCACAACCTCGATGAGAGCACCGCCGCTTTCCGCAGGCTCGCCGCGACGCGGCGGGATCGATTGCGACCGTATCAGCAAGTGGCCACCCTCCTCCATCGCCTGCAAAGCGTTCAGCATCAGGTTCAGCAACACCTGCTTGAGGAGACCCGCGTCCGCCACCAGGGGTATGGCATCTGCGGGCAGATCGACCGCCACTTCCACGCCCTGCCTGCGCGCCTGAGCGGCAATGAGATCGACCGACTGGCGCACCAGGTCATCGAGCCGGACGAGGGTAAAAACAGCCTCGGACGGGCGAGCGAACGACAGCAGTGCTTCCAGGATGCCATTGATCCGGTCGACCTCCTCCAAGATGCCCTGAGCGTCCTCGCGCGCCGGGTGCTCCTCGGGAAGGGATGAATAAAGGTGCTGGATGGTCGAGCGGATGCTGGTCAGCGGGTTGCGGATCTCGTGCGCGGCGCCCGCTGCCAGCTCGCCCGCCGTAGCCAGCCGCTCGGCGCGGTAGAGGCGGCGCAAGCGCGCCCGCTGCTCGCTCACGAGCGCGGCGTTCTCCAGCGCCAAGGCCGCCTGGTGGGCCATCTGCATGAGGAGGTCGCGCCCCTCGCCGTCGAGGGCACGCTCCCCACCGACCAGCAAGAAGCCGGTCAAGCGATTCATCGCTACCAGAGGGAAAGCCGCCTGGGAACCGCTCGCCGTGAGCTTATTCCGCTCCTGCTCATCGAGATATTCGACCACGCCGGGTTGTTCCGCCAAGACCAGCGGCTCCTCGTTGACGCGCAGCCAGCGCACCAGACGCGCTCCTTCTTCCCAGCTCAGCAGCTGCGCGGTGTCCTCGTCGAGGCCGCGAGACTCCGCCAGTTGGTAGCCTCCTGCAACCGGATCGTGCAGAACGATGGCTAGGCGTTCGAGGTCGAAGACGTCGCGGAGCTGTGCGGCGATCACCGTGTGTAGTTGCGGCGCGTCGACGATGACCGAGAGGGCACGAGCGAAATCCTGCAACACTCGGCGTTCCCTGGCGCCGCCCTCGGATGAATGAGACCTCATGGATCGCATGGAGCAAAGGTAGGCCAACCGCCGGTCATCAACAACGCCACTCGTGCCTTGCACCTCCCACGCCCACCGATCTCCCCTACCTCGGATCGTACCGACGGAATGCGGCGTAACAGGCCACCAGAGAACCCGCCAGCATGAGCAACAGAACCACCAGGTCGGCGGTGGCAGCGCGCAGCGAGCTGCCAACGGGCGCCAACACAGTGCGGAACTCGGGCATTCCCGACAGGTCGAGCTGGTGCACCATTTCGCTCTGCGAGAAGTTGATCTGTGGACCTTCGGGCCCCGAGGAAATTCCCACGTTGACGTTCGTTCCCCCCTGCACCTGGTCAGGATGGGCTTCCGCCTGCGCGGCGATGTAGGCCAGGTAGCCCTCGCGGTAGGACTGGATCGCCCGCACGAAGCGCTCCTGTGACTCGACGTCGGTGCCGGCCATGATCTGGGCGGCGAAGCTGAAGGCCGAGGTGGGCGACACACGCGACAACGCACGGGCCGTGCCGACCAGGCCCGCCTGGCGGCGGGCGAAATCCTCGAAGCTGTCCGCGAGGCGCTGGTTGAGCTCCCCCTCGATCTCGTTACGAATGTCCTCGCGCGCCGCCGCGATGGTGCGCTGAACCTCCTGCTGCACAGGCTCGCCCCGCGCCACACGTTCCGCCAACCCGGCCTGACGAATGCGCTCGTTCACCTCGTCGGTGACGCGCTCTGCCATCTGACCGCGCAAGTCTCGCGACACCGATTCCTGTTCCAGCAAGAGCTGGTCGTACGACGGCGCCGGAGAGATCTGCGAGGCCAGCAGCACCGAGGCTCGCGGAGCGATCGCCACGGCACAGACCCAGATGAGAAGCAGTACCAGAAACGATATCGCCGGCCTGGAGGTCAGCGTCGACACCAGCAGCCCGAGAACGAAGAATACGGCCAGATAGAG
>JAUWTE010000130.1 GCA_030609765.1 Acidobacteriota bacterium | reverse complement strand
GGAGAAGACGATGAGCGAGGGGACGAAGCAGCAGCACCGGCGCGAGCACGGCAGCCTACTGGCAGCGCCTGAGAAGCGCTTGCTGGTGTGGATGGCCGAACGGCTCCCGGGGTGGGTGAATTCCGACCACCTGTCAGCGCTAGGTCTCTCCGCCATGTTGGTGGCGGGATTGGCGTTCTGGGCGGCGAGCTGGAACAACCTGTTCCTGCTCGTCGTAGTCAGAGCACTGGCGGTCAACTGGTTCGGTGACAGCCTCGACGGCACTGTAGCGAGGGTGCGCAAGCAGCAGCGGCCCATGTACGGCTTCTACGTCGATCACGTCATCGACATCCTTGGAACGTTTTTCCTGTTCGCGGGTATGGCGCTGTCGGATTTCATGAGCGCGCCCGTGACCTTGGCCTTCCTGGTCGCCTACATGATGGTGTCGGCTGAGTCGTACCTGGCCACCCACACGCACGGCGTCTTCCGGATGTCGTTCCTGAGGATCGGCCCGACCGAGCTGCGGATCATCATGGCGATCGGCGTCCTGTACCTGTTCCAGAAACCGGCAGTCGGACTCGGCGGCGACGCCAGATATCTGCTGTTCGACGTTGGTGGAGTGGTTGCCACTGCCGGACTTGCCGTGACCTTCATCATCTCGGCAATCCGCAACACGGTGGCGCTTTATAAGGCCGAGCCGACGCCTCCACGCCAGGATGCGTCGCCCTCGGATCAGCAGCTCAACCATGGCACGAGGAAGCGAGTGAGGAAGCAGCAACCCAGGATGCTGGTCAACCCCCAGCCGGTGCTGGTATCCGGGCAGTGGATGCAGGGGCCTCGCCGCGCCGAGCCGGTGCGATGGCGCCGGTCCTCCGATCGATAGACGGATGTTTATCCCACCAATCAGCAGAGACGACTCTCAAGCTAGGCGAGACAACTCATGATGAAGAAACTGCAAAACCGGCGCCAGCGAATCCAGGCGCCCAAGGAGCCGAGCCAGTTACGAAGGTGGTTCGCCTTCTACTCGGTAGGGGCACTGGGGTTCACGGTCCAGCTCGCGACGTTGGCGACGCTCAAGAGCCTGTTCGGCCTCGACTACCTGGTCGCAACCGGGCTCGCGGTGGAAGTCTCGGTTCTTCACAACTTTCTATGGCACGAACGCTGGACCTGGGCGGATCGCACCGGGGCTGAGGTAGGAGGCGTATTCGACCGCCTCGTCCGTTTCCATGCGGCGACGGCGATCATCTCGATCGTCGGCAACGTCGTGGGAACCTGGCTGTTGGTCAGCACCTTCGGCCTGCACTACCTGGTTGCCAACCTCTTGGCAGTGCTGAGTTGCTCGATCCTCAACTTCTTCGTCGCGGATTTGATGGTGTTCCGGAAGATGAAGGAAGAGGCGGCAGCGCTGCCGCTCTTGCGGCCGGACGGCGGAATTTCCGGGGAGATGGCAGTCGCTACAGCCGGAACAAGTACGCAGATGACGGTTCCTGCCAGCGCCATGTGGCGCGAGGGCCAACCAAATGGAGGGAAGATCATGAAGAGAACATACCCGAGAAGGGCGCAGGCGCTGGCTGCCGTGCTCGTCGTGCTGATGTCGGCCACAAGCGCAGGCCCGGTGCAGGCCGCTGAGCTGAAGAGCAAGACCGTCCAGGCCTGGGACGCATACGTCATGGCTACCGAGCGGCGCATGGCCCGGGAGCTGGCATCGGACCAGGGTTTCCTGGTGATGGACTTCCAACCACGGTCCCGTAGCGCGGCGGACCGGCGGGCGCTGATGGCGGGCGAGGTCCTCGTTTCCAACATGGAGACCGTTGACAGCAACGGTGAGAACTTCGATGTGCCCAGCGGCATGATCCACCACTGGAGTGGATCGGTGTTCATCCCCGGAGTCACCGTCGAGGAGGTAATGGCGCGGGTCTCGGACCCGAACCAGGAGGATACCAAGCAGCAGGACGTATTGGCTTCCGAGGTGCTCGAACGCGGCCCCGGCTATCTGCGGATCTACTTGAAGCTGCAGCGCAAGAAGTTTGTCACCGTCACCTTCAACACCGAGCACCTGGTGCAGTTCCAGTGGCGCGGAGAGGGGCGTGCAACCAGCAGGAGCGCGACCACCCGGATCGCCGAGGTGATCGATGCCGGCAAGCCAACGGAGGCGGAAAAGCCGGAGGGCAACGACAGCGGCTTTCTCTGGCGCCTCAACTCCTACTGGAGGTACGAGCAGGTCGCCGGGGGAGTCATCGTCGAGCTCGAGTCGGTGAGTCTGAGTCGCACGGTTCCGATGATCCTGAAGCCCATGGTCAGCCCGCTGATCAGAAGCGCAGCGAAGGGATCTGTGAACCGCACGCTGGACTCGATGAGGGATCGCTTCGTGCGCTTCGCACGGGAACGACTCGAGATGACTGAGCCGGCAGACTAGCGCGAGCCGCTGCCGCCTTCCTCACGGAAGGCGGCGCGGCTCGTTGTCGGTTCGATCATCGTCGCAACGATGAGATACCCGATGGCGAAGGCCACCAAGAGTGTCGCCACGGAGGCGTGCTCAATAGCGATCAGGTAGGCGCCAGACAAGAGAAGAACCACGAACAGAGCATCCGCCGAGTGGATCCACACGGCCGCCCGGCTGCGCTGCTGCAACAACTCCGTTGGGTAGTACCGAGAGGTGAACCACAGGTGGATACGCAGGATGCCCGCAACTCCGACCGGTACGAGAGCAATGAAGAACATGGCAGATCCCCAGGCTGCGCTCTCCCCTCCCTCGGTCCACTTTTTGACCAACCACAACGGCACCAACATCGCGTAGTAGCCGATGCCCACCACGATCTGGTGGAAACGCCACCACCAGAGGGGGCTGTAGCGAGGCGGGCTGACGATCCCAGCGGAAGGCGTGGAGGAGAAAGGGGGCGCGGTGGCCGGATTGACCTGCATCTCCGGCCGACCCGTCACAACTGGCCCGCTCCCTTGCCCCACCTCGCCACTGCCGAGCTCGAGTTGCTCCAGGTCGGCCACCAGGTCGGCCGTCCGCTCATAGCGTTCTGCGCGGTCCTTGCGCAGACACAACATGACGATCCGTGAGATCTCCGGCGCGCTTTCCGGAACCTCTTCGTGCAGATCAGCCGGCTCGAGCTCGAGAATACTGGCGATGGTCGAGGCGGGGTCTTCCTGCGCAAATGGATGGGTCCCAGCAGCCAGCTCATAAACGAGCACCCCAAAGGCGAAAATGTCCGCCCGGTGGTCGACGTCCTCGCCACGTAATTGTTCGGGCGACATGTAGGCGGGGGTGCCCAGGAGCATGCCCGGTATGGTCAGACGAAACCCGGAGGATCCGGTTGGCAGCGGGTTGTTCTCGAATGCCGCAAGACCGAGATCGAGGACCTTGATTCCGCCGTCAGGAGTGCGGATAACGTTTTCAGGCTTGAGATCTCTGTGGATGATGCCCTGCTCGTGGGCGGCGCCGACAGCTCGGGCAATCGCGAGTGCCGTTGCGGCCAGGCGACCCGAAGGCAGCGGGCCATCGGCCATCTCCTCGCGCAGCGTGGGACCCTGGACATGCTCATAGACGATGTAGAGGTGATCATCCACCTCCTCGAGTGAGTGAACCGTTGCGATGCCGGGATGGGAAACGGTCGCGGCCGCCCGTGCTTCGCGCCGTAATCGCTCACGGCTCCTTTCATCGCAAGTCAGATTGGAGGGCAGAGCCTTGATGGCGACCGTCCGTCCGAGGCGCGTGTCCTCGGCGAGATAGACGACCCCCATTCCTCCCTGCCCGATCTTCTCCATTACTTCGTAGGGCCCCAGGCGCTGTCCGACCAGCGATTCATCCGCCTCGACCTCGAGAAGATCAGCCGCCGACTCATAGGCGGGAACCTCGATGAACTCGTCCGCCTGGCTGTGGGAGCTCAGGAGAGATTCGACCTCCGCGAGCAGCTCGGAATCATCCCCGCAGGCAGCCCGCAGAAAGGCCCCGCGCGCACCGGGCTCCTGTTCGAGAGCGGCATGGAAGAGCTCGTTGATGCGCTGCCAGCGCTCAGGGTCCATGTGACCCCTCCTCTTCCAGAACCTCACGCCGTAGCCACGCCTTGGCCAGCATCCAACCACGCTTCACAGTCGCCGGCGATATATCGAGCGCCTCTGCCGCTTCACCAATCGTGAGGCCACCGAAGAAACGTAGCTCGACGATGCGAGCAAGTTGGGGATCTACATCGGCAAGCTTCGTGAGAGCGGCATCGATTGCCAGGACATCGACATCCTCTCCGCCATCACCCATAGCACCCTCGTTCAACGTGACGCGGACTTTTTCGCCGCCCCTCTTGATGGCGCCCCTGGCCCGGGCCCTCTCCACGAGGATCTGGCGCATCGAGGTCGCCGCGATGGCCAGGAAATGGGTGCGGCCCTGCCAGGCTTGCTTCTTGTCCTTGAGGAGACGGAGGTAAGCCTCGTGCACGAGAGCGGTCGCCTGAATCGTCTGTCCCGGCCGTTCGCGGCCCATGTAGGCATGCGCCAGGCGCCGCAGCTCGTCGTAGACGAGCGGCATGAGCGCCGACGCGGCCTTCTCGTCCCCCATGCTGGCCTGCTGGACGAGCTGCCGGACTGCCGCTGTGGAGGTATCCGCCACCGGTACCCCTTCGTGAGAGTGAGGACTTTCGTATGCCGCATTGTGCCAGATGACGCCGGCGCACAGTAATGGTGGTCTGGGATTACCTGGACCGAGCCCCTCAGCGGTAGGCAAAGCGAGCAGCCAGCGGCGCCCCCTCGAGAGGTTGGGCCAGCGAAGGTCTTCGAGGAGAATGTTGTAGATCTATCGTTTGGCGTTGACGTAGGGCCACCTAGTCGCGGTACTGTCTGTGCAAGTCAACGATGGCGGAAGCCACTTTTTCCATGCGTCTACTACCAGGCGAGAGGCAGAGGCAACCGCAAGAACCCGCGGCAGGGCATGCCGCACAAGGAGGACGGAATGTCGAACGGAGACCAGGCACCCGAGATGCTTCTCGTGGGTAGCAAGACCAAGGCAGCTCTCAAGGCGCATGAAGTGAACGTGGCGGGTGACGCACTCGACGCGCTCAACATGATGGTCTACTGGTACATCGAGCAGGCTGCCAAGCGTGCCAAGGCCAACGGGCGCAAGACCGTCCGTGGGCATGACTTCGTATCTATGTAGTCATAGGCCGAAGAAGGGGCCCTGCCGGTCGATCAGAGCGGCAGGCCCCCCTCGTGCCGGCACCGGATGATCTCCGGTTCCCTCTCAGCGACAACCGTCAGGACAAACCTCCCGTGGGTTCGCCACAGCCCACGGAAGTTCCTCGCGCCGTGCCGCACGAGCAGCGGGCTCCACTCCTCGCCGGTCAGCCCTGAATTCACAGACGATCGGGCCAGGCCTCCCGTCAGACTGACCTCCACTGCCCGGGTATCAAGGCGTAGACCTTCGCGCAGCGCCTTGAGCGCACTCTCCTTGGCACTCCAGATGAGAGTGGCCGCCAGCGCCCGCTCGTCGCCCGCCACTCCCCCGACAATGGTCCGCTCCCGCTCCGTGAAGTAGTCCTCGACGAAGCGGTCACTGCGCTCCGCGATCTCCTCGATGTCACACCCAAGCGCCACAGGCCTCGCCGCAACGGCGGATAGACCGTTATGAGCGCTGTGGCTGATCGAGACGGTGAGAGGGGCCCTCTCGCCTTGCACGTACGCCTCAGGCGCCCCATCAGGCGCTGGACGGATCACCACGGAGGCATCATCAGGTGGCTCGGGCTCGCCAACGAACTCCGACCAAGCAGCGGTGACCGCCCGCTTCGCGGTCCAGCGGCCCAAGCGCCAATCCTCACGCCGCTTGGCAACGGACATCGACTGCAGGCGCGCGCGCTCCTCAGCGGCCAGCCAGTCATCATCCTCTGGAAGATCTGCTGCCGTCTGGACCAGCCAGAAGACCTTCACGGGCCTTACCAGGTGCCGTCCTCATCGGGGTCCGGCATCTCGTCGACCTCCGAGCCAAAGTCGAAGGCAGTGTCATCAGCCCGGTCAGCCGCGGATCCCCCGAGCGGCACCATCCCGTCCCGCAGGGGTCGAAGAAGATCAGGGTCAATGCCGACCGGTAGCTCTACGGTGCGGTATCCGCTCACGGTCACGTAGACCTTGCCCGTGTCGTCCATGACCTGTGCCTCAAAGCCGGACTCGGGGTCGGGATGAACAACGACGTAAAGCCCGCCCTCGGCCTCATCCAGCGAGTGGATCCTGCTGACACGGTCCAGATGACGGGGCAGGCCCATGCGACCGTTGACGCCGAGGTCCCAGAGGCTCGACATCTGCACGCAGAACTCGATGAGCCTTGGCTCCATGACCGTCGGCAACGTCATGGGGCTGTGATTCTCGGGCAGATCCTCGGCCCAGAGACCCGCGAGGCCGTCGTCGGCGCGCCACGCCCCCTCGATCACCTGGTAGGCGGGGCCATGGAAATAGACCTTGTAGATGTCCGTCGCCGAGATCGGGTCACCCTCCGGGGGCGCTGGAACGTCACCTTCAGGTGACGTCGGTGCCTCAGTGGACAGACGAACCCGTCCTGTGAAGTGGGTGGTGACCTGCGGCTCCTCCTGGCCAACGAGTGTCCGGCTGCCGAGCAACCTACAGTCGGCAATCACGTCATCGCCTTCAGCACGATAGATGGCCTGGACCGTCACCGTTCGTGGCTCACCCCGGTAGAACTTGAAGGGGGCCAGAAAGTCCACGTCCTCAACAGCGGCAACATGAAGGTCGGGAAACGGTAGCCTCGCGGCCTCGGCGAACGCCTCGATGCCCATGACGCCCGGCAAAACGGGAGTGCCCTCAATCTGGTGATCGTACAAGAAAGGCTGTTCGCCCGGATCGAGTGTCGTCTCTACGGTCAGGCCGTCGTACAAGCCCATCCCGTCCACCTCCCCAACCATCACGCCCCGGGAACCGGCCTTCTGGAAGATCAGTCCCTCTTCGATGTCGAGTCCGCCCGTTTCATCCCACTCATCTAGCAAGATGCCAAGGCGCTCGGCGATCACCACCTCGCCGCGCCAGTCACCGGTTGTGAGCTCGCGCCGGATCACGGCCACTCCCGCCTCCGGCGGCAGCATGTCGATCCCGGCTTCCTTCATCACCAGAGGAATGGAGCCGCGGGTCGCCATGCCGATTCCACCCCAGGCGGTCCAATCGATGGCGATGCCGCGTGTTTCCGGCCGAGTTGTCCTGAAGCTCGATGTGATCTTGCACAGGAGGTCATTGGCGGCACTGTAATCGGCCTGCCCAGCGTTGCCGAAACGGCCGGCGATGGAACTGAACACCACAGTGGCACCCAGTGGCATATCGCCGATCGCGTGCAGAAGGTTGAACCAGCCATCGGCCTTGACGTCGAAGACGAGGTTGAATTCCTTCGGGTCCTTGTCCGGCATCATGTGGCTGATTTCCAGGCCGGCGGCGTGCAGGAGGACGTCAATTCGACCGCTGTGCCCTCGAACCTCGTCGATGACACGAGCTACAGCATCGAAATCGAGCAGATTGACGCTGTGGTAGTGAGCCTCACCACCGGCATCGCGCACCGCACGGATGGCGGCCGCTGCCGACTGAGACCTCTCGAGGCCAGCCAGCTCCCTGTCGACCAACGCGGGCGTGGCGCGTTCACCGCGCGCCTTGATGCGCTCGAACAGGTCGCGTTTGAGGTTTTCCCGGTCGTTGATGACGCGGTCAATCTCAGGATCATCAATGTCGGGCTCCGGCACGAGATCGAGAAGGTAGAAGATCCCGCCCGAGGCCTTCGCCAGGTCTGCCGTGATCGCAGAAACGATGCTCCCCGCCGCACCTGTCACCACGAAAACTGTTTCGGGCCCAAGCTCGAGACCAGGCTCGTCATCTGCGAGGTCTCGCTCCTCGAGCGTCAATGTC
>JAUWTE010000021.1 GCA_030609765.1 Acidobacteriota bacterium | reverse complement strand
TTGTGACGCGGCGAGGGCCCGCCAACCACGATCAGTCGTCAGAGCTCTCACCCTGGCATGCCGGTTCGGTCCCGCTCGGCTTGCGCTCGCTCATCGGGACGAAATCGCGCTTGTCGTAACCGATGTAGGCCTGCCGCGGTCGTACGATCCTGAAATCGGGATCGTTCAGCATCTCCTGCCACTGTGACAGCCATCCCGCGGCGCGCCCGATCGCGAACAGTACAGGGAACATGTCGGTCGGGAACCCGATCGACTGGTAAATGATGCCGGAGTAGAAATCGACATTGGGATAGAGCTTGCGGGAAATGAAGTACTCGTCCTCGAGGGCGATGCGCTCCAGCTCCAGGGCGATCTCCAGAAGCGGGTTCACCCCCGTGGCCTCGAACACCTCAGAAGCCATATTCTTGATGATCGTGGCCCGCGGGTCGAAGTTCTTGTAAACGCGGTGGCCGAACCCCATCAGCCGGCCCTTCTCACCTGACTTCACCCCTTCGATGAACTCGGGGATCCGGTCCTTGGTGCCGATCTCCGTGAGCATACGGATGACGGCCTCGTTAGCGCCGCCGTGGCGCACCCCGTAGAGGGCCGTGGCCGCACCGGCAACGCTGGAGTACGGGTCGGACAACGAGCTGCCGACACTGCGCATGACGCTGGTGCTGCAGTTTTGCTCGTGGTCGGCGTGCAGGATGAACAGCACCATGAGGGCGCGCACGATTGCCGGATCGACCTCGTACTTCACTCCCGGATGCTTGAACATCATGCGCAGGAAGTTGCCCGAATACGTGAGGCTGTTATCTGGCTCCACGTAGGGCAGCCCGCGCGTGTGCCGGTAACAGTAGGCGGCGATCGTCGGTATCTTGGCGATGATGCGCATGATGTGGCGGCAGCGCACTTCCTCGTCGAAGCAGGCCTTCGAGTTCGGATAGAAAGTGCCGAGGGCGCCGACGATCCCCACCAACATGCCCATGGGATGGGCGTTGTAGTGGAAACCTTTGAGCATCTCCTTGAAGTTCTCATGCAGCAGCGTGTGCATGCGAACCGTCTCACGCCAGTCGCCCATCTCCGACTCGGTCGGCAGCTCGCCGTTCAGCAACAAATAGGCAACCTCGAGGAAGGTACAGTTGGTCGCCAGGTCGGTGATGCCGTAGCCGCGGTAGTTGAGAATTCCCTTGTCGCCGTCGACGAAGGCGACGGAGCTCTTGCAGGAGGCCGTGTTGCCGTAGCCGGGGTCGTAGGTAAGCAGGCCGAAGTCGTCATCCGAGACCTGGATCTGACGGATCGCCGCGGCGTCGATGTAGGCGGCGTACTTCGGGTATGTCGGATAGTGGATGGGGACCTCGTAGACCTCGCCCGTACGGTTGTCGGTGATCGTCAAAGTGTCTTTGCTCATCTAGGTCTCCTTTCCATTTCCTGTTTCTAATCCCACTCTTGTATCCGACTTTACCCGTGCCTGGCCAGCGGTTCAAACTGAAGGAGCCGGCGATGGAGTCAGGACGCCCACGGTTGGGCACAAAGGAGACTCCAATACGGCGCCAGCAGCGGTTCGCCAAGGCCTCGTATTGCGGATACAATTGTCGGGTATATTCACCTGGCAGGGACGTCCCACCAGGCACCAGCTCTTCCATCCGGAAGGGTAGGACCCTCACCCAAAAGACCCCAACTCCCCAGCGAGGAAACCACCTCGCTCAGCAGGGTACCCACCCCCGCACGAGAGGTTTAGAGAATGCCCAGGCAAGGGACCATCGCTGCACTCCTTTGTATTTTGGTTCTCGTCGCGACAGCAAGCTTCGCGGACGATCCTCAGCGGCCGGTGAACGGCGCGCCGGCTCCCGCGGAAGACCCTCTGCCCGTCGCTTCCGCGGATGACCCCCTGCCGACCGCAACGGACGAGCCGGCGCAGGAAGAGGAAGAGCCCAAGATCAAATTCACTCCCTACGGCTACATCAAGGTCGACGCTTCTTGGGACAGTTCCCTCATAGACCCCGGCGACTTCGCTCGTTGGGTCCTGTCGCCTGAGTCCTTCGAGGAGCACGATCACTTCAACCTCACGGCCCGGCAGACACGCTTGGGCCTGCGGATATCGGGCGGCGGATCAGACGATTTCGAAGCGAGCGGGCGGGTGGAGATCGACTTCTACGGCGGTGGCGCCGAAAACAAGAACCTGCCGATGCTGCGGCACGCCTACATCGAATTGAACTGGCAGAACCGCGACCTGGTTCTGCTCGGCGGGCAGACCTCTGATGTCATCTCCCCCCTCGTGCCGACGACCCTCAACTACACCGTGGCCTGGTGGGTGGGGAACATCGGCTACCGGCATCCACAGATTCGCGTGACCAAGGGCTTCGACGTGGGACTGGATTCGAGGCTGACCCTGGCGGCTGCCGCCGTGCGCACGATCGCCGACGACTTCAGGCCTACCGAGCCGGGAGACGCCGGTGCGGACTCCGGGATGCCCTCTTTCCAAGGAAGGGTCGGGTATGCCTGGACCATGGCGGGCAATCGTGCGGCAGTTGGATTCTCCGGCCACTGGGGTCGCGAGAACCCCCATCTTTCGGGCGAGACCGAGCCGTTGGAGTTCGATTCCTGGTCGGCCAACGTCGACTTCAACTTCCCACTCACCGATCGGGTGATCCTGAAGGGGGAGCTCTTCACGGGCTCGAACCTCGATGATTTCTTCGGCGGTATCGGCCAGGGGATCAACTTCACCAAGGAAGAGGCAATCGACTCCAGCGGCGGCTGGGCATCGGTGGAGTTCCGCCCTAGCGATCAGGTACTCACCTCCTTCGGCTATGGGCTGGAAGATCCGGACGACGAAGCGGTCAGAGACAGGGGCCGTACGAAGAACTCCTCCGTGTGGGCGAACTTCATCTACGACATCACCTCGCACGTGCGCACCGGCGTAGAGCTCTCCTACTGGCGTACCCACTACAAGACCCTGGAGTTAGGCAAGAGCTTCCGCTTCCAGTACTCGCTCATCTACTCCTTCTAGCCCAACAAAGTAGCCGCCGCACTCTCCGCGCCCGCGGCGGACTTGTTGAATCGTGGCAGATAAGCGACGATAGGAATCCCGGACTCGGGGGGAGCCTGCGACGTTGCGGGTCCGACAAGGGAGGGAGGCTGTCCTATGAGTGATGCCCAGCATATCCGCACCGACGATGACCGCTGGGAACGCATTGTCGAGCTGACGGCCGGAGCGGCGAACACCTGTCTGGATTGCGACGTCTGCGAAGTGGTGTGTCCCTGGAGCAACTGGGAGAAGGCCGGTCCCGACCTTCCGACCATGTTGCGCGACGCGCAGATCGGCACCGACCCCGATAGCAGCACGGAAAAGTCGCTCTGGGGTTGCTGTACCTGTGCCTCCTGCGAAACCACTTGCCCCAGGGGGGTGAAGGTGACCGACGTGCTCCTCGGGCTGCGCGGCCTGGCCTTCGAAGACGGGCGTGCCCCGACGCGTTTGTCGGGACTTCTGAAGAGCCTGCAGGAAACCGGCAACCCGGAGGGTCATCCTGCGGCCGAGAAGATGAAGTGGGCAAAGAACCTCGACCTGCCTCCCATGCATAAGGAACGCGGATGCCTCGTCTATTTCGGCTCGGCAGCCTGCTACGACCTCCGCCTGCAACGAGTCAGTCGGGCACTGGAGAGTGTGCTCCGCGCCATCGATATCGACTTCGGCGTTCTCGATGACGAGCCCGACTCGGGCGCTGTGGTGCGCTTTCTCGGCGAGCAGGCCTATCTCGAGCGACTGATCGACACCAACCTCGAGACCTTCAAGGATTTCGGGGTGCGTGAGATCGTCGCCGTGTCGCCGTACGACTACGACATGTTCATGCGCATCTACCCGAGGTTCGGTGACTCCTTCCGTGTCTTTCACATCACCGAGTACCTCGACCAGCTCATTCAGTTCGATCAGCTCGCGTTCGCCCACCGGGGTGAGACGCGCCGTGTCCTTTATCACGACCCGTGCTATCTGGGGCGCCATCACGACGTCTACGATCCGCCGCGGCGGGTCCTGCAGGCTATGCCCGGGTTGGAGCTCGTCGAATTCGCTCAGTCACGCGAGCAATCTCTATGCTGTGGCGGCGGCGGCGCACGAATGTTCATGAACGAGAACGCCGGCGAGTGTTTCTCTGACGAACGGGTACAAGAGGCCAAGGATCTCGGCATCGATATGATCGTTACGCCCTGCCCCTCCTGCATTCAGATGTTCGAGGAGAGCTTGGCGAACAAGTTCATCGAGGGCATCGAGGTTCGCGGCGTCATCGAGCTGGCAGCAGCCTGGTCACCCTATTCTCCGAGCAAGCAGGACGACGCGGTATACGGCACCCAGGGAACTGCCTGAGACACGTTCCTGCCCGGCCTGAATCTGCCTTTCGGCCCGTCCTGAATTTGCCCTCCCGCAGGACCTGAATCTGCCCTCAGCGCCCCCCTGAACGACCTCCGACCTGCGCCCGGAACAGCCCCTCGAGGAGGCACCTGCGAGGACCTTCGACGGCAGTGAAAAAGGACGCCCCAGAATGACCTCTGGATGACAGTCAGGCGACTTTACAGTCTTGCCTAATCGGATACACTGACCCTAAAATATGGCTTGAGGGCAACGCCCGTCGTGCTCGTGGGTACCACCTGCTCACCACGCCGGGATTATGAGGGAGGGATCGTAAGATGCAGCTGTGGCGTAGGCCCCTTGATGCCGACAAGGTGGTCATCCCTACGGGCCAGGTCTTCATCCTCGAGGATCGCTGCAAGGGATGCACACTGTGCGTCGAGTACTGCCCCAAGGACATCCTCGAGATGTCGAACGGATTCAACCACAAGGGATATCACTACCCCGCGGTGGTGAACGGCGGAGTCTGCGTCAACTGCAAGCTCTGCGAGATGCTGTGCCCCGAGTTCGCCATCTATTCCCTCTCAGACAAAGAGCTCGAAAAATGAGTGAGGACCGCTCCGTACTGACCGGCGACCACTTCATCACCGGAGACGAGGCATGCGCCGAAGGCGGTATGGCTGCAGGCTGCATGTTCTTCGGTGGCTACCCAATCACACCAGCGACCGAGGTCGCCGAGCGCATGGCGAAGCGGCTGCCCGAGGTGGGAGGAACGTTCATCCAGATGGAGGATGAGATCGCCTCGATGAACTCTATCCTCGGGGCCTCCTGGGCCGGTGCCAAGTCGATGACCTCGACATCCGGGCCAGGATTCAGCCTGATGATGGAGAACCTCGGCCTCGGCATCATGCTGGAGACCCCGTGCGTGCTGGTGAACGTCCAGCGCGGCGGCCCGTCGACCGGCTTGCCCACCCTGGTGGCCCAGGCCGACATGATGCAGGCCCGTTGGGGCTCGCACGGTGACTACCAGCTCATCGCTCTGGCGCCGGTCTCCTGCCAGGAGTGCTTCGATCTCACCCTGCAGGCCTTCAACTACTCCGAGAAGTACCGCGTTCCCGTGCTGGTGATGACCGACGAGTCGATGGGCCACATGACCGAGAAGGTCGTCATTCCGCCCAAGGAGGAGCTCGAAGTCATCAACCGCAAGATGTACGACGGCCCCAAGGGCGAGTATCTACCTTTCAAGGCCGATGACGACCTCGTGCCACCCATGATGAAGGTGGGTGATGGCCACCGCATCCACGTCACGGGCCTGACGCACGACGAGAGGGGCTATCCGGTGATGAGCGCCGATGCCCACGAGACGCTTGTGCGCCGGCTGATCGACAAGATCAAGAAGAACGTCGACGACATCATCTTGGTCGAAGAGATCGACCTTGAAGGCGCTGACATCGTCATTGTTTCGTACGGCATCTCGGCCCGCGTCTCCTACCGTGCTCTGCGGATGGCCAAGGAGGCGGGCGCGAACGTCGGCATGCTTCGCTTGATCACGGTCTGGCCCTTCCCCGAAAAGATGATCCGTGAGCTGGCCAAGAAGGTGCAGACCTTTATTGTTCCCGAAATCAACGCCGGCCAGATCGTCCTCGAGGTAGAGCGTTGCGCCGCCGGTAACGCGGAGACGGTGCTTCTGTCCAAGCTGGGCGGTGCCGTGTTCCAGCCGGAGGAGATCGTCGAGGCGATCCTGGCGGAGGGCAAAGCTCCCCGGAAAAAGGCCAGTGCCACCAAGAAGAAGGCTGGCGCCAGCAAGAAGAAAGCGGCGGCCACCAAGAAGAAAGCCAGTGGCGCCAAGAAAACGGCCAAGACCAAGAGCAGCAAGAAGACGACCAAGAAGGTCGGGAGGTAGGCATGGCTACTGAGCTCTCTGTCGTCGATTCGGCGATGCCCGACCACCCGATGGAAGAACTCCTACGGATGGATCGCCTGCCGCACATCTGGTGCCCGGGGTGTGGGCTCGGAACCTCGATGACCAGCTTCATCGTTGGCCTCCAGGAGCTCGATATCGATCTGGACAAGGCGGTGGTGGTCTCGGGAATCGGCTGTACCGGGCGCGTTGCGGGTTACGTCAAGCTCGATTCCTTCCATACGACTCACGGTCGCGCCATTCCTTTCGCCACCGGGCTGAAGCTCGCCAATCCCGAGCTCAAGGTGATCGTCTTCAGTGGCGACGGTGACCTTTCGGCGATCGGCGGCAATCACCTGATCCACGCCGCACGACGCAATATCGACATAACGGTCGTTTGCGTGAACAACTTCATCTACGGCATGACCGGCGGGCAGGCAGCCCCGACCACGCCGCTCACGGCGACCAGCTCGACAACGCCGTACGGCTGCTACGAGCATCCCTTCAACCTGCCGTACCTGGCGGCGGCGAGCGGGGCTGTCTTCGTGGCGCGTTGGACGGCTCTGCACGTCAGACGCATGAAGGACACGATGAAGGAGGCAATCGAAAAGCCCGGCTTCAGCTTCGTAGAAATAATCTCTCCATGCCCGACCGTTTACCTGCGACGCAACAAGATGGGCGACGGCCTGGCGATGATGAATTACTTCAAGGACAAAGCGGAGATCCGGCACGGCATCGATCCCAAGGATGCCGGGATCATCATGGGTGGCAAGATCATCGTCGGCAAGTTCGTCGACATCGACCGAGCGGCCCATCACCAGATGATGGAGGATCAACTCGGCGACATCTGGCCACATGATGTCGTTCAGCCAGGTCTCGAAGAAGAAAAACGGGCCGCCAAGGCGTAGCGGAGTCATTCAAAGGATAGGGTCGAAGTGAGGGTTTCCGGTTTCGGTGGCCAGGGAATAATTCTGGCCGGTTATATCGTCGGCAAGGCCGCCGCAATCCACGACAAGAAGCAGGCGACCATGGTGCAGGCCTACGGGCCTGAGGCCCGCGGCAGCGCCTGTAGCTCTCAGGTCGTCGTCGCGGAGGAACCGATCGAGTTCCCCTATCTGTCGGCCTCCGACGTGTTGGCTTGCATGTCACAGGAGGCGTACGAGAAGTTCGTTGGCGAGCTCCGCGAGGGCGGCACTCTGCTGATCGACGAGACGCTCGTGACGATGGGTGCACTCGACAAGGATGTGCAAATCTTCAGCATCCCCGCCACCCAGTTCGCCGAGGATCTCGGCCGCAAGATCGTCGCCAATATCGTCATGCTGGGGTTCGTCGCGGGTACAACCGATGTCGTTACTGCCGAGGCCATGCGCGAGGCGGTTGCATCGTCGGTGCCGCCGGCGGCCGTCGAGCTCAACATGAAGGCCTTTGACCAGGGGTATGAATACGGCGTCGCACAGCGAGCTGCTGGTGGCGCCGCTGCCTTCAAGGCCGCTGCCCTCGAGGCAGAGCTTATCGGCTCGACGCAGGAAGCGAGCTGAGCGAATGATCGAATATCTATCCCTGGAGCGTGCCCTCGGCGCCACGAGGGCGTTCAATTGCCTCGAATGCGGCAAGTGCACGGCCAACTGCCCCGTGGCTCGCTTCAACGGCGGCCTTTCGCCCCGCCGCATGCTGAGCCGGGCGCTGTCCGGCTCGATGGAAGCTCTGCTGTCGGACGATTCGATGTGGTCCTGCCTGGCGTGTGGAATGTGTGAGCCGCGCTGCCCCGCCGATGTCAACTTCACCGAGCTTCTCAAGACCGTCCGCGCCCAGGCGCTGCCGGCGCGTCTGAGCTGGCCGGTGTGCACCCACGACGAGACACCGCACACCTGGATGCGCAGCATGACGTCGCCGATCCTCGAACAGCGACGCCTCGAATGGTTACCTGATGACGTTCAGGTTGCGGAGGAAGGCGACGTCCTTCTGTTCGTCGGCTGCGCGCCCTACTACGACGCCTACTTCAAGAGTCTCGATGTCCACACCGTCGACGCGGCAATTGCTTCTATCCGGTTGCTCAACAAGGTCGGCATCGTCCCGGCGGTGCTCAAGGACGAGCGCTGCTGCGGACACGACCTCCTGTGGATGGGCGACGAGGTGAACTATCGCAAACTGGCCGAGCTCAACGCCGAGGCCATCAGGGCGTCCGGAGCAAAGACCATCATCAGCGCCTGCGCCGAGTGTTTCCGCACGCTGAAGCTCGACTACCCCGAGACGCTCGGGACGGACGAGTGGAAGGTCCAGCACATCTCCGAGTTCATCGCCGAGAAGATCGAGGCCGGCGAGCTCGCGGGCGGCAATGGGCACGACGCTGGCAGCGGATCTGCCAATGGCAAGCCAGTTGTGACTTATCAGGATCCCTGCCGTCTCGGCCGTCACGCAGGGGTTTACGACGCTCCCAGACAGGTGGTGGAGGAGCTCAACCTGGATCTCGTGGAGATGGAACGCAATGGCGAGGGAGCCCTGTGCTGCGGTGTGAGCGCGTGGATCAATTGCGACCTCACATCCAAGAAGATCCAGGCGGCTCGTCTGACGAACGCCAAGGAGACAGGAGCCGACTTGCTCCTGACCAGTTGTCCCAAATGCCTCATCCACTTCAAGTGCGCTCTGCAGGATGAGGTTCTTGCCGAAAGAGCGAACATCGAAATTCGAGATCTTTCTGTCGTAGCCGCTGAAACAATGGTGGAGGTGCACGATGAGTGAAAAGCCTAGCAATGGCGAGTCTGGGAACGGCGCGCCACGCGTAGGCGTTTACGTGTGCCAGTGCGGTATGAATATCGCCGGCACCGTAGATTGTGAGGCAGTGGCCGAGTATGCCAGCGGCCTCGAGAATGTCGTCGTCGCCAGGACGAACAAGTACAGCTGTTCGGAACCTGGGCAGCAGATCATCAAAGACGACATTCGCGACCACAAGCTGGAGCGGGTTGTTGTCGCTTCCTGTTCACCCCGTTTGCACGAGGTGACGTTCCGCACCGCGATCAAGGAAGCGGGGCTGAACCCTTACGTGCTCGAAATGGCGAACCTACGCGAGCACTGCAGCTGGGTTCACATGGAGGAGCCGGAAGCGGCCACACAGAAGGCCCGCGATTTGGTCAGCATGGCGGTGGCACGCGCCACGTTGCTGGAGGAGCAGATCGAGGCCGTCATTCCGATCGCCCGCGAAACTCTGGTGATCGGTGGTGGCATTGCCGGCATCCAGTCGGCCCTGGATCTGGCGAACGCCGGCTACAAAGTTCATCTCGTAGAAAAGGAACCTTCCATCGGTGGGATTATGGCTCAGATCGACAAGACATATCCCACGATGGATTGCAGTATATGAATTCTCGGCCCGAAAATGGCGGATGCCGGTCGGCATCCAAACATCGAGCTGATCACGAACGCTAATATCGAGAATATCTCCGGGTACGTCGGCAACTTCAACGTCACAGTCACGAAGAAGGCCCGCTTCGTCGATGAAAATGAGTGCACCGCCTGTGGCGACTGCGTTGACGTGTGCCCCGAGGTTTACCCGGACGAATTCGAGCTTGGCCTGAGCTCTCGCAAGGCGATCTACCAGCCGTTCCCGCAGGCCGTTCCCTCATCCTTCGTCATCAACATGGATCAGTGTCTGGGAACCACGCCCATCGCTTGTGGCAAGTGTGCCGACGCGTGCGAGAAGAAGTGTATCGACTACGACATGCAGGACGAGGTGATCCAGCTCGAAGTCGGCACCGTGATCGTCGCCACCGGCATGGAGGTCTACGACCCCACCGAGATCGATGAATACGGCTACAGGCGCTACGAGAACGTAGTCACCAGCCTGGAGTTCGAACGCCTGATCAACTCGGGCGGGCCTACCCAGGGGCATCTCGTGCGGCCTACCGACTACGAGATGCCGGAGACCGTGGCCTTCATCCAGTGTGTGGGCTCGCGCTCGGTCAAGCGCGGCAACCCGTATTGCAGCAACATCTGTTGCATGAACACGGTGAAGGACTCCTTGATGATCAAGGACCACTGGCCGGAAGTTGATGTCAAGGTCTTCTACATGGACATCCGGGCCTTCGGGAAGGGCTTCGAGGACCTCTACCGGCAGAGCAAGAACCGCGGCACCAAGTACATCCGCGGTATTCCCGGAGAGATCCGTGAGGACCCCGAGACCAAGAACCTCATTCTCACCGTCGAGGACACGCTCACCGGCGAGCTACAGGAGCATGAGGTCGACATGGTGGTGTTGGCGGTGGGCGCCGTGCCCCGGCATGACAGCGCTGTGGTCAAGAAGCTGTTGACCCTGTCGACGACCTCGGATGGCTTCTTCATGGAAGCGCACCCGAAGTTGCTGCCGGTTGACGCCGCCACGAAAGGCGTTTTCTTCGCCGGCTGCGCCGAGTCGCCGAAGGACATCAAGGAGTCCGTCACGCAGGCGAGCGCCGCGGCGTCGCGCGCCAACGTTCTGATGGCCCAGGGTCAGATCAGCTCAGAGGCCATCACCTCGGTGGTCGCCGAGGAGATATGCAGCTCCTGCGGCCTGTGCGTTGACGTCTGCCCGTATCACGCGATCGAGGTCGACAAGGCAAACAAGATCCCAGCCCAGATCAACGAAGCATCCTGCGCGGGTTGCGGTACGTGTGCCGCCGAGTGCCCGATTCAAGCCATCGGCATGCGGCACTTCGAAGACCAGCAGATCTTCGCCCAGATCGACGCTATGTTGGAGAACGATCCCGAGGACAAGATCGTCGTGTTCGCCTGCAACTGGTGCTCGTATGCGGGTGCCGACACTGCCGGCACATCGCGCCTTCAGTACCCGGCCAACGCGCGTCTGATTCGCACCATGTGCAGCGGCCGCGTCGACCAGCGCTTCATCCTGCACGCCTTCGCCAAGGGTGCATCGATGGTGTTGCTGTCGGGATGCCACTTCGCCGACTGCCACTACATCAGTGCCAACCGCTGGACACAGCGTCGCGTCGAGCGCCTGTGGGACAAGATGGAGAAGAAGGGCATCCGGCCCGAGCGGTTGCAGCTCGAATGGGTCAGCGCCGCAGAAGGTCAGAAGTTCGCCACAGTCATGAGAGCGGTCGAGGACCTGCGCACGCAGGTAACAGCGGCCGAGATTCAAGCAACCCAGGAAGCTCTGGCCAATGCCTAAGGTCGAAACCGACTTCATGTGCCTGCGCTGTCGCCACGAGTACGTGGGCCTCTACAGCAAGACGGAGCCTGAGGAACACACCTGCCCCAAATGTGGCAGCAACAGCCAGCGCCCATTGAAGAGGAAGAAATTGAAGGTGACGCCGGCTGGCGCCGACGCCAAGAAAGTGGCCGCCAAGCCGGCGGCAGCCAACCTCGGAAGCTGAGGCCATGGCCACGACTGGACAGGAACGGATTATCCAGCCACGTGTCAGCGACATCCGGAAGATCCTGGACAAGCAATCGAACGGTGCCTCTTCCCTTCTCGCTGTGCTCGAGGATATCCAGCACCAGTACCGATTTCTGCCGCGCGATGCGCTGATTATGGTGAGCGAACGGATCCCCGTTCCGCTGAGCCGGGTCTATAGCGTCGCCACCTTCTACAACGCCTTCAGCTTGAAGCCGCGAGGGCGTCACTGTTTCCAGGTTTGTACCGGGACCGCGTGTCACGTGCGTGGTGCGACGCTGGTCATCAACCGCCTCGAAACGCTGCTCGGTATTGAAACCGGGGAAACGAGTGACGATCTCGAGTACACGCTGGAGACTGTCAACTGCCTCGGGGCCTGTGCCCTGGGGCCGATCGTTGTCACCGAACAGGGCTACGACGGCATGATGACCATCAGCAAGGTGGACAAGCTGATGAGACGAGTCCACAGCCTGGGATCGGAGAACGCGGACGCAGGGAAGCCGGCACAGGTCGATGCAGCAGCGACCGATACCGCGCCACCGGCGTAGTGAAGACGAGGGTGTCGTGAAGCAATTGGCAAGCCCCAAAGAGTTGGAAGCATGGCGCCAGGAGATCCTCGCAGGTGTGGACCCCGAGCGCCCGTGTCTTCGCGTTTGTGACGGAACCGGCTGTCGCGCCCTGGGAAGCCAGGAGCTCCTCGGCAAGTTGCACGAGGCGCTGAATGGTGACGGCGGCGAGAACGGCAAGGTGGATGTGGTCGCCACCGGGTGCCCCGGCGTCTGGGAGCAGGGCCCGCTCGTGTCGGTCGACCCGCAGCAGATCGCCTATATGAGGGTCTCGCCCGACGATGCCGAAGCCATCGTCAACGAGACTCTGGGGACGGGCGAGGTCATCGACAAGCTGCTCTACAAGGACCCGTCCAACGGCGAACAGATCGTCAAGGAGCCGGATCTGCCCTTCTCCAGCCTACAAACCCGTCGGGTAACGGCACTGAGCGGCCAGATCGATCCGTGCCGCATCGAAGCCTACCTCGCTCACGGTGGCTATGCCGCCCTCGCCAGGGCCCTCTACGATATGGACCCGGAGGGGATCATCGACGAGGTCACCCGCTCAGGGCTGCGTGGCCGCGGTGGGGCCGGCTTCCCGACCGGCGTCAAGTGGAAGTTCTGCCGCCAGAGCCAGAGCGATGAGAAGTACATCATCTGTAACGCCGACGAGGGTGACCCCGGTGCCTTCATGGACCGCAGCCTTCTGGAGGCCAACCCGCACAGCATCGTCGAGGGGATGATCATCGGCGCGCGGGCCATGGGCGCCACAGCGGGTTTCATTTACGCCCGCTCGGAGTACCCGCTGGCTGTCGAGCACTTGAATCTCGCCCTCGCCCAGGCGCGTGAGCACGGCTTGCTCGGCGAGAACATCCTGGGCTCGGGCTTCAATCTCGATATTGACATCCGCCTCGGCGCAGGCGCCTTCGTCTGCGGCGAGGAAACGGCGCTGATGGCCTCCATCGAGGGACGTCCGGGAGAGCCGCGACCGCGGCCGCCGTTCCCGGCGCAGAGTGGTCTGTGGGGCAAGCCGACCAACATCAACAACGTCAAGAGCTGGTCCAGCATCCCGCTGATCATCGCCAACGGACCCGAGTGGTTCGCCGAGGTCGGCACCGAGAAGAGCAAGGGCACGGCGATCTTCTCAATGGTCGGAAAGATCAACAATACCGGCCTCGTCGAGGTGCCGATGGGCATCACCCTGCGCGAGCTGATCTTCGACGTCGGCGGTGGCGTGCCGGGCGATAAGGAGTTCAAGGCGGTGCAAATCGGTGGGCCCTCAGGAGGTTGCATCCCCGCCGACCACCTGGACGCCGAGATCGACTACGACTCACTCAGCAAGCTGGGCGCGATCATGGGCTCGGGCGGTCTGGTGGTTACCGACGAAGACACCTGCATGGTCGATCTGGCCCGCTACTTCATGAACTTCGTGCAAGAGGAGTCGTGTGGCCAGTGCCTCCCCTGTCGCTGGGGAACCCGTGTGCTACTCGACATCTTGACCCGCATCTGCGACGGCGAAGGCGAGCCCGAAGACATCGGCAGGCTCGAGGAGCTGGCGCCGATGGTGAAGGTCTCATCGTTGTGCGGCCTCGGGCAGACTGCCCCGAATCCGGTGTTGTCGACGTTGCGGTACTTCCGCGACGAGTACGAGGCACACGTCATCGAGAAGCGCTGCCCGGCCGGGATCTGCCGTGGGCTCATTACCTACGAGATCGACGAAGAAGTCTGCACGGGCTGCATGGTCTGCGCGCGCAACTGCCCGGTCGACGCCATCAGCGGGGAGAAGCAAGAAGTCCACCATATCGACACCGACGTATGCACACGCTGCGGCATGTGCATGCAGGTGTGCAAGTTCGACGGCATAAGGGTGTACTAGATGATCGCGCTGACAATCGACGGCAAGGAAATCGAGGTGGAGACGGGCCGTACGCTGCTGGAGGCGGCGCGCGAGAACGGCATCCACATCCCGACGCTGTGCTACCACGAAGCGCTCAAACCGTACGGTGGTTGCCGCATGTGCGTCGTGGAGTTGGAGACACCACGCGGGCCCAGGGTCGTGGCCTCGTGCACCTACCCTGTGGAGGACGGTGCGGTGGTGCACACGGAAACCGACCAGATCGGCCAGCTCCGCAAGGTGGCGGCTCAGCTTCTCATGGCGCGTGCCGGCCACACACCCTTCATTCAGGAGTTGGCGGCGAGCGTCGGCGTCGATAGTACGCCCTACACCCTGCCAACTGATTCCTGCGTGCTGTGTTCCCGTTGTGTTCGCGCCTGTCAAGAGATCGTCGGCATCGGCGCCATCAGCATGGCGAACCGGGGATCCGACCGGGTGGTGGCCCCACCCTTCAGCATCTCGTCGGCCGACTGCATCGAGTGCGCCACCTGCGTGCAAGTGTGCCCGACCGACGCAATCACGCTGAAGCTCATAACCGACCGCAACCGCACGGTTCATGTCTGGCCGTCCGAGTTCGCTCGCGGGGCCTGCCGGCTCTGTGAGTATCACGCCGACGAGTGGATGGATGTCGGCGCCCAGGAGCAAACGGTCCATGGCTAGCCCGATCAATCTCCCGGTCTACCAGCCCTTCAGTGCACCTCAGGCACCGAGTGAGCCGCGCGTTGGAGTGTTCATCTGCGAATGCGGTGAGCAGATAGCCGGCATCCTCGATGTTGATTCCCTGTCAGAGTCCGCCGTCGAAGGCGAGGAAGTCGTCTTTGCCGGGCACGCGCCCTACTGGTGCTCGGCGGACGGCCGCAAGCTCATGCAGGAGACGATCCGGGAGCAGAAGTTGGACCGGGTTGTCGTTGCGGGCTGCAGCCCGAGAACGCACCGGGGTATCTTCAAGGAGACCGTCCAGGGCGAGGGGCTGAACCCCGAGCTGTGCGGCATGGTCAACGTCCGAGAGGGCTGTGCGTGGCCACATCGCTCGGATCAAGATGGCGCCAACGTTCGCGCCCGAGATCAGATCGCCATGGAGGTGGCCCACCTTACGGCCCTGACGCCGCGGATCCCTTCGCAGGCGGATATCGCACCGGCGGCCCTCGTGATCGGTGGCGGCGTGGCCGGCATGACGGCGGCGCTCGAGCTCGCGTACGCCGGCATACCGGTGACCTTGGTCGAGCGCAATGACACCCTAGGAGGCACAGCCACCAAAGATGATCCAGAGCTGGCAAGCGAGCTCAATGCCGCCGTCGAGGAACACTCCGGTGTGGACGTACGAC
>JAUWTE010000492.1 GCA_030609765.1 Acidobacteriota bacterium | reverse complement strand
GCGCGCCTTGTATCCACGGCACTCTCCGCACCCTCGCTGCGCGCGCCTTGTATCCACGGCACTCTCCGCACCCTCTCGCTTCTGAGACACCGGTGGCTGCCGCGTAGTGGGAACTCTCCGCGCCCTCGTGCCGGCGGTGGCTGCCGCGTAGCCGGAGGACTCAGATTGTGTGATAATCGTCCTGCGTCGCGCCTGCAACGTGGCCTGATGGACAGGTTACGCCCTGCGCCCTCTACGCGACTTTCACGAGGAAATGACCATCGAGTGGAGATATGTCGGTGCCGAATGACCGAGATGTGACGCTCGAGAGGATCAGGGTTCTGGTAGCAAAACCGGGCCTTGATGGCCACGATCGTGGGGCCAAGGTGGTGGCACGCGCGTTGCGTGACGCAGGTATGGAAGTTGTCTACACGGGATTGCGACAGACCCCTGAGATGGTTGTCGACGCTGCCATCCAGGAAGATGTCGATGTCATCGGATTGTCGATTCACTCCGGTGCGCACAATTTTATCCTGGAGAGGGTCATGGAATTGCTACGTGACCGAAAGGCCGATGACATCATCGTAGTAGTAGGGGGGATCATCCCCGAAAACGACATGGAGTTGCTGCGGCGCGCCGGTGTGGGCGCTATTTTCCCGCCAGGGACAGCGACCACCGAAATCATCAAGATCATTCGACAGAGAATCGCCGATCGAGCGGCTTGAGGCGCAGGTCGGAATAGCTGGCGATGGAGGGAAGCGAAACGTGAGTGATGTAACGATCGAGTTGACGGCTGATAACTTCGACAGCGAAGTGCTGCAGAGCGACACCCCAGTACTGGTGGACTTCTGGGCCGAGTGGTGTGCACCCTGCCGCATGGTCGCGCCCACGCTCGAGGAGATCGCGACCACATATGCCGGTACCGTCAAGGTCGGCAAGCTCGACGTCGATTCGCATGGTGAGGTAGCCGCTCGCTACAGCGTTCGGGGCATTCCCACTCTTCTCCTGTTCTCCAACGGCGAGGTGCGGGAACAGATAGTGGGTGCCAGCTCGAAGGACACCCTGGTGCGGATGATCGAGAAGGTCGTCCCGCCGGTCGTCTAGGCGGGACCGGTGCAAATCAGCCCGGCCGAATTGCCGGCCGGCGGCGAGTCCTTTCACGGCACGCTGTCCGTCGATTTCCAGCTCGTGGAAGCCGCGGGCGAGGTGCGGGCGCCATGCCCTGTCTCCTACGATGTCCGAGTCGAGCGGACGGGCAACGCGGTTCGTGTGTCGGGCACGCTGTCCGCCGAAATCGAGGTAGCCTGCGTTCGCTGCCTGACCGCGTATCCTCAGGTCGTGAGTCGTGATTTCGAGGTCAGGTACCGTCGAGCTGAGGCCGGCGCGGGTGGTGACGAAGCCGAGCTTGACGAAATGGACCTCGATCTTGATTATTACGGGGACGAGGGTATTGATCTGCAGCAGCTCATCGGTGAACAGATTCTTCTTTCTTTGCCGATGAAGCCCCTGTGCCAACCCGAGTGTAAGGGGCTATGCTCGCAGTGTGGAATCAACCTGAATGATGAAACATGTGGCTGTGAACCGGAGGTCGACCCGCGACTCGCTTCGCTGGGGACCATCCGGGATCAACTCTGAAGGAAACGACGACAAAGGATTGAACCGTGGCGCTTCCTAAGAAACGAACCTCGCGAGCTCGGCGTGACAAGCGCCGCTCGCACGATGCACTCAGGTCGCCTGCGCGATCAGAATGTCCTCAGTGTCATCAACCGAAAGCACCTCACCGGGCATGTCCGCATTGCGGGACGTACCGAGGGCGCACGGTCATGGAGACCGAGGAAGACTAGCTCTGCATTCTGACGCATGGGTATGAGAATTGCGGTCGACGCGATGGGGGGCGATCACGCGCCCGACATCCCCGTAGCGGGAGCTTTGCTTGCTGCCCGTGAGCTCGGGGCCGAGATCGTTCTCGTAGGACAGCAAGATCGCATCGAGAGCGTTATCAAGAACCACCCGGCCGCCCCTGACATCGAGATCGTCCACGCCGACGAGGTGATCGGCATGGACGAGTCGCCGGCCACCGCGCTGCGCAGAAAGCGGGGCTCGTCGATCCACAAGGCTGCCCAGCTCCTGCGTGATGGCGAGGTCGGAGGCGTGGTGTCAGCCGGCAATACCGGCGCTGTGATGATTACGGCGAAGCTCTACGCCGGGACCATCACCGGCGTGGACCGTCCGGCGCTCTCCGTCGTTCTGCCGACTCTTGTCGGCCACATGGTGCTGCTCGATGTCGGTGCCAACATCGATCCGAAAAGCCAGCATCTGGTGCAATTCGGGGTCATGGGGCACTTCCTTGCCTCCCAGCTTCTCGGTGCTCAGAATCCCAAAGTAGGCCTGCTTTCGATCGGCGAGGAGGCGGGAAAGGGAACGGATCTCATTCGCGAGGGGCATGCGGCCCTCAGCCGGGCACCGTTGAACTTCATCGGCAACGTCGAGAGCAACGATATTTACAGCGGTGCGACCGATGTTGTCGTCTGTGACGGCTTCACCGGCAACGTCGTTTTGAAGACGAGCGAGGCTGTGGTGGAGACCATGCTTTACTTGCTGCGTGAAGAGCTCACCAGCTCGCGACGGGGCAAGCTCGGCGCGCGACTGGCACGCGAGGCCTTCCGCAGCTACCGCAAGCGGGTCGACTACGCCGAGTGGGGCGGTGCCAACCTTCTGGGAATCAAGGGATCGTGCGTGATCTGTCACGGCCGTTCCTCAGCGAAGGCGATCGTGAGTGGTATCCGCGTGGCTCTCGAATACGGCAACAAACGAGTCAACGAGCGTATTGGAGAGGCATTGCTTGCTTTGGGGAACGGGGAATCCGGGGAGCCGCCGTTGCCGGCCTCGTCCTGCTAAAGCATCGATTCTTCGTGTTGGAGCTCGCCGGCACCCGCCGTCGCCATAGAAATCCATTCGTCCAGGAGAAACGTTGATGAGTCGGGAGATGGAAGGTCGTTTCTGTTTGGTGACGGGGGCGTCCCAGGGGATCGGCGAGTCGATCGCTCTGCGCCTCGCACAGGAGGGCTGTCACCTGGTGCT
>JAUWTE010000352.1 GCA_030609765.1 Acidobacteriota bacterium | reverse complement strand
GCCGCCCCAGGCGATCGCCACGATGATCAGCATCGATCCCGCAACATCCGCGAATTGCGCTATGAGGTGATCGTACTCGAGCATGTCGAGACGGCCGAGGATGTTGTTCCAGTCGTGGTAGCCGGGCACGTCGCGCCCGGTCACTCCGCCCAAGAGCGTAAGGCGTTGCGCGCTCGCGTCGTAAATGTACGGTGCCGTGTCCACGAGGCTCTGCCCTGTCCACCAGAGCATGACCGAGGCTCCGAAGGGATCCGGGTACTGGTACAGGAAGGCCACCATGCAGATCAGGGGTATCAGAGTCTGGAAGAGCGAGCCTCCTAGCGTCGACATGAAGTCGCCGAGGGGGATGAAGATGATGTGGCCCGCCTCATGAAAGACCAAGTTCGCCGTGCTCAGCAGGAACTCGAACACAGAAGTGGCAGTCTGCGACCGGTAGACATCCTTGGCGACAAACCTCCAGCCGTAGTACAGCAAGATCAGCCACAGGAACGCACGGCCACCCAGTGCCACGACGTTCACTTCCTCGGGGGCCCGCAAGGCTGTCTCAAGAAGTCGACCGAAAGGCCCTGGCTCTGCGTTCCCTGTGGGCTCTCCAGTGTGAAGCACTCGCCGCTCGGGTGGGTAGCCGAGAGCCGGTTCACCCGGTTCCTCGTCGCCTCGCCTCCGATCGTAGTCCGACTCTGACTCGAGGCGCGGATCAGACTCGCGGGATGGATCCGATTCGCGGGGCAGGTCCTCGTGCGGTTGATCGCGGGGCGGGCCTTCTGGAGGAGGTGTCGACATGGTTCGGTGACTGGGCTGCGAATCTCCTGCCTACTGTGAGGGTGCCATTTCGCGGGGTGTGGGATGTTCGTGACCACGCACGGTGTTGGGTTGGTACGGCGCCTCCAGTTTTACGATCTCCTCGGCGGTCAGCTCGATCTCGAGGGCACGCGTCGCCTCGGCGATATGCTCGACCTTGGTCGACCCGATGATCGGCGAGGTGATCCCGGGTACGGAGAGCATCCATGCAAGGGCGACCACGGCAGGAGCCTCGCCCCGCTCCTCGCTCACTTCCAGAAGCACGTCGACGACCTGGAAGTCCTCTTCACGAGAGTACCAACGATCCGCGAAGGGATCCGCCTCGGCGCGAGCCGTGGCTCTGCGATCTTCGCGTGTGCGGCTGCCGGTAAGAAGGCCACGCGCCAGAGGGCTCCACGGAATCACGCCCACTCCCTGATCGATGCAGAGGGGAATCATTTCTCGCTCTTCTTCGCGATAGACCAGGTTGTAGTGGTTCTGCATCGAGACAAAACGATGCCAGCCGCGCTCTCCGGCCATGTAGAGAGCCTTGGAGAGCTGCCACGCGGCCATACTGCTCGCGCCCAGGTATCGCACCTTGCCGTCTCTGACCAGCGAGTCGAGCGCCTCGAGCGTTTCCTCCACGGGAATGGCGTGATCCCAGCGGTGAATCTGATAGAGGTCGATATGATCGACACCGAGACGGCTCAGAGAGTCCTCGCAAGCAGACAAAATATAGTCGCGTGACAGGCCCCCGCGCGTCGATCCCTCGGCAACGGGGAAGAAGACCTTGGATGCCAGCACATACTCATCCCGCGGCGCTAGCTCGCGCAACAGCTTGCCCGTAGTCCTCTCACTAGCTCCGTGTGAGTACATGTCGGCCGTGTCGAAGAAGTTGATCCCGAGCTCGAACGCACGTTTGAAATGATCTCGAGCCGCCTCCTCCTCGAGAATCCAAGGGCGCCAGGCCGAGTCACCATAGGTCATGCAGCCCAGACAAACTCTAGAAACCTCCAACTCACTCGTTCCCAGTTGCGCGTATTGCATCAGTTTCTCTCGTAGATGATCTCGCCGGCGACAATTGTCATCAGGATCCTACCGTCCAATAGGCTCAGGGGCTCGCTGCCGCCGAGGTTCAGGGGATCGACATCCATCACCGTGATGTCCGCCCACATGCCGGGAGCGATCGTACCCACCGCATCCTCCAGAAAGGCGCTGTACGCGGCCCAACTCGTGTAGCCCCGAACAGCCTCCTCGGGCGTCATGCGTTCGTTTGGATACCAGCCGCCCTCGGGTTCGCCGAGCTTGTCTTGGCGTGCCATGGCCGCAACCAGCCCGTAGAAGATGTCATGGTCTGAACCTGGCAGGTCGGAGCTGAAGGCCAGGGTTGCCCCCGTCTCCCGAAAGGTCCGCCACGCGTAGGCTCCCAGTACCCGCTCGGGCCCCAGGCGCTGTAGTGCCCAAGTCTTGTCCTCCATCGCGTGGGGCGGCTGAACGGATGCGATGAGGTCGTAGTCGGCAAAGCGCCGGAAATCATCGGGGTGCACGACCTGGGCATGCTCGATTCGATGACGATAGTCCTTGGCTTCGGGATGTGCCGAGTAGACTCGCTCGATGAAATCCAGGGTCTCGCGGTTGCCGGCGTCGCCGATGGCGTGAATCCCGACCTGGAAGCCGGCGGCCATCATCTCGGAGACCAGCTCTTCGTTAAAGCCGTACTCCTCGCCGCTGACCCCACGGTGACCGGGCATGTCCGAGTAGTCTTCCAGCAGGCGGGCGCCGCGTGAGCCGAGGGCCGCGTCGTAGTAGGCCTTCACTGCACGGGTGATGAGCTTGTCGTTGCCGTCGGTGTCGGGCCCCCACTCGAGCCACTGGCGCGCGAGCTCGTTGTCCCGCGCCGAGAGCATCACGTATACCCGCAGCGGCATGCGACCTTCCGCGGCCAGGTTCTCGAAAGCCTGCATGGCGGCGCTGCCGACGCCGGCCTCATGCACCGTAGTGTAGCCGTCTGCGGCCATTACCTGCATGGCGGCCAGGATTCGCGACTCGAGCTGCTCGATAGACGGCGGCGGAAGGGCGCCGGTCAGAAGATCCGTAGCTTGATCGAGCAACAGACCGGTGAGATTGCCGAGCTCGTCTCTCAGCATGCGACCGCCGCTCGGCACCTCGGTTTCTGTGGTGATCGCGGCGCGCTCCAGTGCCAGGCGATTCCCCCAGACGGCAAACCCGTGCAGGCCCCGCATCAACACCGGGTGGTTCGGCACTCTTTCGGTCAGCAGCTCCATGTCGGGGTAATGGTCGGCCCAGGCGCCGTCGTCCCAGCCGTAGCCCACGATCCACTCGCCCTCGGGAATCTCGGCGGCTCGCTGGGCGACGAGGTCGACGGCGTCTTCCTCCGTTTCTACGCCGACCATATCGACCTGCTCCAGCACGGTCCCCAGGTTGACGATATGGGTGTGCGCGTCTACCAGGCCGGGAAGCAGGGTGGCGCCCTTGAGGTCGATCACCCGGGTATGGTCGTCGCGATAGGCTTCGGCTCCCTCCTCGTCGCCCACGAACAGGATGGTCTGGCCTCGCACGGCGACCGCGCTAGCATCCGGATGCCAGCCTGATTCGTCGTGGGGAGCGTTGTCCGCGGGCGTACCATCGGTGGCCGGGTCATCCCAGGCCAGGGTGTAGACACGGGCATTCTGGAGAATCAGGTCCGCCTTCGGCTCCTCGAACCGATCGGCACAAGCAGTAGATCCGGCGGCCACGGCCAGTGTCAGCAGCAGCGCGGCGACTCGGGGCACGAAGCAGTTCTTCATGGTGAAAGTTCCCTTCTCAGAAGCCAGCCACCGCGACTGCGTGAGTAAGCTACCAGCAACTCGACGCTGCGGCCGTAGTTGAGCACCCCGCCGGGCACGCGGTTGGCTCGCAAGTGGGCATCGTTGACCTTGCGGGCCGCATCTCTGGCAGGACCTTCAAATTGCGCCCAGTATTCCCTGATGGCATCGATATCCCGCTGCACCCCAGGGAATCTCCTCCTCGCCAAAGCGATGGCCCCCTCTCGATCGGTTCCGGCCATAGCGTTCAGGAGCTGGCGCTGGGCAAACAGGTAGGCGGAGTAGCGGCTGAAATCATCGTCGGCAGTGGCGGCCACCAGGAAGCCGACGAAGTTCGAATCGCTTTCGCGGGCGAAGCCTCTCTGGTGAGCCATCTCGTGGGCGATCGCATGCGGCAGCGTAATGGCCGGCATGCCCCCGTTGAAGTTGGCATCGCCGGTCCACGGGAAATAGAAGCCGGAAATGCCCAGGTAGTCGAAGAGCCGGCTGGTGAAAAGCTGCTTGGGTCGACCGAAGCCGAAATCCCAGAAAGGGAAAGGGCCAACGACTGGCGCTGTGTTTGTCCATCCGCTCGCCAGGGCGGCGTCGATGCCTTTCCATTCGGTCGGCGGCACGGTGACGGTGCCGCCGTCCTCGGAGCCGCGCAGGGTCACATAGGCGAAGTTGGCCGCCTCGACGAGCTCCTCGGCGAGGGCAGCAACTTCCGCGTTCCTGATGTCGCTGCTATTCCAGCCGACTCTCTCCTCGAGATTCGGCCGCGCGTAGTTGAAGCCCCAGAGCACGTAAAAGAGCGCCACGGCGATACCCAGATCGGAGCCGAAGCGGAGCGCTCCCCCGG
>JAUWTE010000133.1 GCA_030609765.1 Acidobacteriota bacterium | reverse complement strand
GGAGCGGTCGGGCGAGCTTCCGGCTGACCGGGCGGCGCGAGTGCGCACTGCGCTGGTTCAGCTGGAGAACGCCCCGGCCTCCGAGCGCAGGGAGTCGCTCCTGCAGATGGCGTCGCACCTCGAGCAGATGGCGGGCTCGTCCGCGGACCCGGCGAAGATGAACATGCTGGCGGGAACGGTGCAGGACCTGGCGACGATGTAACAGCCACAGCAGCTGGCTGGCACCGTGCCCGATCTGGCGGCGCTTCAGCAATGCAGCAGCAAAACGGACTGGCCCGGGGACCGATCGTGGTTCCCGGGTCATTGTTTTCCACGCTTCAATTCTTCGGACAGCGGTTTTCAGATGTTGGCCCGTTTGCCCACTGGTGAAACCTCTGGTTGTTCACGGGACGATGCACACCCTATACTTGTCCAGTTCGGCAGCGGACAGGCCCCCTGAAAATGCATTCGTCGCGTTTGGTCACCTACCTGTGCAGAGGAGGCAGTCATGTCAGACATGCCAGAGCTCCGTTTTATCCGTTTGAGGCTTCCGGAGGGACGGGACATCGGGACCATCACTTGTCCGACGATGACTCTCGCGTGCATTCCTTCTGGAGTGACCATCAGGGGAATCGCGATCGAAGCAGTCGACGAGGAGCAGTTCGCGGAGATCGTGGAGAAGCTCAGCGAGATCTTCCCCATCGAATTGGATGGTGAAGACCAGGGTTGATGCTCTGAACCGAGTCGCCACTCGGTTCGCTTCCCTGATCGACCAGAGGCGCGACCAGGGCTGACTCGACGGCTCTCAAGTCGATCGCACGTGCGTCTGTGCGGTCCTGGGCGCGGCTTTTTCTGGATTCCGCAGTGGCATCTGCGTCCGGAAGAGGCCGCGCCAGGCGGTTTCGGGGTGAATTCGATGGAGCTTCGGGCGGGCTTTCCAGCAGTTCGGGTCACCAGCCTGAGGTAAGTCCCCGTTTGAGGAGTTGCCCGACATGAGGCCCTCACACCCCCTTGAAGCGCTCTCGATCGAGGCCGTGAGGTATGGCCAAGAGCTAGGCCCGCTGGATATCCCGGCACTCGCGGCGCGGCTCTATCACTATAATACCCAGACCGGTTCCGCATCTATCCTGGCAAGCCTTATGGCACTCGATCAAGCGGCTGCATCGGGAGCCCTCGGCACGGTCGTAGCGTCGGAGCGTGACTCGCCGACCGGACTGGTTGCTGCTTCTCTCGACTACGATTGGGCACGCTGGGCACCAGCCTCGACCGCCGATCTCGGATCTGGCGGCGACACGGGACTCGGTGCGCAGGAAACGCACGATCGGCCTTCCGCCCAATTCAAGCTCTACATCAGTCCAGCTGTCACGGAACTTCGTGATACGCTTCAGATTCTCAGCGAAGTCTTGCCGCACGTCGAAGCGCTGGCCTTCAAGCGAGCGCGCGGAACAGCGCTCCTCAGACCGGACAAGGCAGTCCTCCACGTCGCCAGCTGGGAGAAACTGATTGAAGCTGCCCGTATCCTGCGCCAGGCCCTGCGCGGCATCGTCCCGCAGGGCGTACCGTTCACCGCTCCGTTGTTCGACGACATGCTGATCAGCTGGGGGGTCGATCCGTCTGCGGATACGAGGGTAGCGAATAGTGTGCCCATGAGCTGGCGATCTTGGGTCACGACCCGGTTGGCCGAAGAACTGGCGGAAGCCATGAACGACAGAGAGTCAGGGTGCGAGCCTTGGGAAGCAGCACTGATCCAACTCGCCCACGACGACATCGAAATCCCCGCCTTCTCGCCGAGCGAGTCCCTGACCGGACCCAGGCTGGCGGAAATCTAAGATCATGCCACTTGTAGATGGCTTCTTCATTCTGCCGCCGGATGTGAAGATCAGGGAACGCACGTCGGCCGACGGAATTCCGACAGACCTCGGAGCCGGGGATTTCGTGATCAGTCGTCCCGGCGCCCGAGTGCACCCTCGACTCATTCCACAGACAGCAGCGGATTTCCTCGAGTTCTTCCGCGAGCCAATTCTCGTCGAAACTGCGATCATCCGGTATTGCGAGGCGCACGGCGGATATCCCCCGGATGTGCTCTCGTCCCTGGTCCCGCTGCTTTGCGACTTGATGAACCAGACATACCTGGTTTCACCAGAGTCGGCCCCCGCGAGGTCCGCAGATCCGGGCTTGAGTCCTGGTCGGTCGGTCGGCGAATTCGACGTCGTGAAGTGTCTGAGAGCGAGCATCGACACGGAAGTGTACCAGGCCCGGCATCGTTCTTCGGGAAAGCTGGCCGCCCTGAAAATCGAGAGCGCAGCACACATTGAGGGTGCGGCGACCGCGATTGCACGGGAATCTCAGATCCTCGCTGACCTCGACTGCGGCGTGGCGCCTCGACTTCTGGGGCAAGGACAGATCGATGGATCAAACTACCTGCTGACGGAATGGTGCAAAGGTCGCTGCCCGGAGGAACTGGCGGCCGCGTCAAGGTACCGTCAGGGTCTGGAGACCCGCAGGAGTGCGCTTGACGCCTGCTGCCAGATCCTCGAGGCGTACACACAGTTGCATTCGGCGGGAGTCCTGCATGGCGATGTACAACCGTTCAACATCGTGCTCCCAGAGCGGGGACCGGCCTGGCTCATCGACTTCGGTCTGGCCGTTCGATTGGCGGACCTGAAAGACGGTGAAGAGGTGCCTGGCGGTCGCGCCGATCCGTTTATCGAGCCGGAGGTCGCGGCTGCAGCCCTCAAGGGAGAGCCTCCTCCCCCTAGCTCTGCAAAAGGTGAGCAGTATCTCATCGCAGCGATTCTGTACCGCGTTCTGACGGGTAGTGATCACGTGGAACTGTCAGTTATCGAGTCCGAGCTTCTCCGTCGGATTGCCACGAGCGATATCCGCCCGTTCAGCCAGGTGGGCCACTCGCCGTGGCCCGGAGTGGAAGAACCTCTGGCACGGGCGCTGAGCCGGGATCCGAACGGTCGGTTCGATCAGGTGGAGGATCTGCGGCGCGCGTTTGACTCGGCCAGATGCAGACTTCCGCCTCGCAGGAAGGACAGCGTGCGCGAGAACCTGAAGCAGCTGGCCGACCGGGTCCTGGAGCGATATGCAGAATTGCCTCGAGCAAATGACGATTGGGCGGTGCCCTCAAAAGGTCTCTCGGAGGGCCTCGAGCCGGATCTGGGCGTCCACGCTCATTCCCTCGCGTATGGATCGGGGGGGGTGGCTCTGGGCCTGCTTCAGATCTCGAGACTTCGTGCCGATCCGATCCTGCTGGCGTCCGCTGACATCTGGTTAACCCGGTCGCTCCGTGCCTGTGGAGCCCTGTCGCGCCAGGATTCGGACGGCGCAGCGGTCGAACCGGCCGGGATTTCGTCTCAGTCCAGAGTCGTCCTGAACGTGCCGACTCATACGTTGCTGCCGACAGCCGCCGGGACGGACGAAATTTCCCTCTACCTCGGCACACCCGGCCTGCACTTCGTGGACGCGCTTCTCGCGAGCTCGAACAGCGACCTGCACCGAACGCTGAAGGCGGCAGACCGATTCCTCGCGGAATCCGCCGGGCACGCTGGTCGACTCGAGCTGTTCGGCGGCCGCGCCGGCACACTGCTCGGCCTGTCGCTCATCAAGCGTGCCTGCGGCGAGCAGTTCGGCGCTGAGATTACAGACCTGCGCAAGTCGGGTGATGACCTGTGCCAGGCGATGCTCGAACAACTGGCCGAATCCGGGCGTATTGGCTCCAACGGACCGGAGAACATAGGGGTTGCCCACGGCTGGTCTGGCATTCTGTACGGTATAATGCATTGGCTCGAGAGTTCCGGGAGGTCGCTCCTGGACCCGATTCGGAATCGATTGGAGGAAGTCGCGGCGCAGAGCGTGACATGGGGTAACGCCCTCCGCTGGCCCTGGGTGGCGAGCGACGAGTCTGGTGTTGTAGAAGTGCTCTTCACGCCGGGTTGGTGCAATGGAAGCGCCGGGTTCATCCATCTCTGGCTTCTCGCCCACGAATTGGAGCCCGACGAGACGTACCTGGAGCGAGCCGTGGCGTCGGCCTGGAGCTTCGACACCTATCGTCAGCCCGCGATACACCTGTGTTGCGGCGCAGTCGGGATGGTATATGCGTTGCTGAGGCTGTTCCAGGTCACCCATGACGAGGTCTGGCTCGAAAAGGCTCGCCACTTGATGGATGGCTCGATCGCAGCGCTGCCACGAGGTCTCGAGAAGGACAATCGGGCCAGTCTGTTCAGAGGTGAGATGGGTGTCGCCCTCGCCGCCTCGGAATTCTCTGAGCCCGATGGAGCCCGGATGCCGGCGTTCGGATGATGAACGAGATACCGAGCGGGCTGGAATCACCTCTGGGCGGACGATACCGGGTTCTCCGTGAACTCGGCCGCGGGGGTATGGCCCGCGTGTATCTCGCTGAGGACCTTCGGCTCCAGCGTGAAGTGGCCGTTAAAATCATGCGACCGGACGTGGCCGCTTCCGTCGGACGCGACCGGTTCCATCGTGAGATCGACCTCACGGCTCACCTCTCTCACCCGAACATCGTCCAGGTCTTCGATTCAGGAGAAGCTGGAGAATTCCTGTACTACGTGATGCCTCATATCGAAGGTGAAAGCCTGCGGCAGCGCCTCGAACGGGAAGATCAGCTCCCCATACAGGACGCGCTCAGGATCACACGTGAAGTTGCACTAGCTCTCGAGCATGCCCATGACGCAGGCATCGTGCACCGTGACGTGAAGCCGGGCAACATCATGCTTCACGGCGATCAGGTTCTCGTCACCGATTTCGGCATTGCACGTGCGCTGGAAACGGCATCTGGAGAGACGTTGACCGAGACCGGGATCGCGCTCGGTTCGGCACATTATATGAGCCCGGAGCAGGCAACCGCCTCGGGTAAGCTCGATGCTCGAAGCGACCAGTACAGTCTCGCCTGTGTCCTGTATGAAATGCTGGCAGGAGAACCACCATTCACCGGGCACACGGTACAGGTGATCATCGCCCGCCAGGCGATAGAATCGGCTCCCGGCCTGCGTCTGTTGAGAGACACGATTCCGCCCAGCGTCGAGGCCGCGGTCGCCCGCGCACTGTCAAAGGTCCCGGCGGACCGGTTCGCGAGCGTTCGGGAATTCACCGACGCGTTCGATACTTTTCCGGCCGAGCAGATGCAGAAGCGGCCATCACGGCTGCGGGTCACACCGTGGGCAGTGAGTCTCGCCATCGTCATCGCGCTAGCGGCAGCGTATGTCCTGTCGCAATTCTCAGCGCGCCGGGACATCCGGCAACCACGGGTGTCGGTCACGACTGGCATTCCACAGCCGTTGCTCGTCGCCCCCCCCGTGATCGCCGGATCGCGACCTACAGTCCTCAGCCCCGGCGCTCTCACCCGCCTCCTCACACAGGCCGTATCCGGGGAGGGTGGGATGCAGGTCATCTCCGCCGACTCGGCGCGAGTCTGGTGGACATCGGTGGAGGCAGACTCGGTATCCAGCCCCGGTGTCATACTGAGCGGCGCTGCAGAGTTGGGTGCGATGGCCATACTGCGCACCACCCTCCTGGAAACAGATACGGGCTGGCGAGTAATGGCGGTCGTTCAAGAAACCTCGGCAGGCGAGGAACGTTTCAGAGAAGAGAATCTGCAGGCCTCCGGCGAGAGCGCGTCAGAACTGGTCGAGAAACTGGCCAAACGCCTGCTGATTCACGACGCGGGCGAGGACCGGCACCTGAACAGCCTCCTCGACCTTGATATCCCAGTCTTGAAGACGTACTTGGGTGGGCTGAACAGTTATCGGATCGGGCGTTATAGAGAAGCCGTGGACCGGCTGGGACGTGCGGTCTCCATGGACACCACGTTTGCACTGGCAGCAATCGACCTGGCCGCCGCCGCCAGACTTGTAGGCGGCGAATCCGGGTACCTAATAGGAGATTCAGCCCTCTCGCGTGCCTGGGTGCACCGGGGCCGGCTCGCTCTCGCCGACAGCGCCTTTCTTGTAGCCCTTGCTGGTACCAGGTATCCAGGCCACACGAGCGCTCGAGAGTATGTCGCCAGCTGGGAAAAGGTGGTGGGTCAGGTCCCGGCCCGATGGGAGGCTTCGTTTCACCTGGGCACGGCGCTGTATGAGACAGGGCGATTGCTTGATCTGGACGTGCCGGTGCGAAGAGCCGCAGCTGCGTTCGCTCAGATTCGTGAAGCGCATCCACGATTCGCGCCAGCACTTGAGTACGGAATTCAGCTGGCGGCCCTCGAACGGGACACAGCGGAACTGGCGAATCTGGTCCAGGCCTACCTCGGCCAGGGGATCGAACGGGATCGATCGGGATTCGTGCGCTGGCTCGCCGCCACATATGACCTGCAGAGCCAGGCTCGGGATCTCGAACCAATCCTCAGAGACATGGACGACGAGAACCTGAAATGGGTCATGGGACATTCTCAGCTTACCGGTTCCAACGTCGAGTGGGCGGAGTTCGCTGCCGGACTGATCGAGGAGCGGACGGTCGGACAGACCGAGCATTGGCTCGCCAATTTCACCGGGCGCAGTCTCGCACTGAATCTCGGGCGGCCCAGGCAGGCGACTGCCAACGCTGCATCTCTACCGGAGGAGACAATTCCGGCAGACGCATTGATTCTCGTCGTCGAAGCCATGTATTGGGACGGGGATACGACCCTTGCGAGGTTGGCGGTGCAGGAGCTTCCGCCAATCCCGACCACTCCGCCACCGATTGCGGCCGTGGCTGCGCAAGCGGGCTCGATCGACAGACTCCTGCCGGACCTGGCGAATGCATGTACGCTCGGTTTGTGGAGTCTTCATGAGGAGGACCCGCAGATGGCCCGCGAGATTGCCGGCAGACTCGCCCTCTCGTCGGTATGGACCCAGGAGGAGCGAAGCACCTTCGTTCTGTACTGCCGTCGGCTGCTCGATGCCGAGGTGGCGGCAACTGTCGGAGATCCGGACGCCGGGCAGAAGGCGGATGAACTGGAGCGACTCCTGCTCCAGGGCTACATGAGCAATCCGTGGGTTCCGCTTGCGGCTCAGCTCGGCCTGGCCCGTCTGCTGGAGGAATCCGGCGACGTGAGCGGCGCGCTTGCCGTCGTTCGCCGCAGAAGGCTGTCTAATTCCGTCTGGAGCCTCGCCGGGCTGAGCTCCCTCCTTCGCGAGGAAGGACGTCTTGCGGAGGTGACTGGCGATCGTGAAGGCGCGATTCGGGCATACAGACATTTCCTCTCGCTGCGATATCGGCCGGAGCCGGGACTGGAGCCGGAGGTTCGAGTGATCCGAGAGCGGCTGGCACGTCTCGAGCAGGGTCCTGAAACAGGCTGATCGCGAATGCTGAAACGACGAGCTGGGTCCTCACGTAAGTGACACCAGTATTGAGGCGGTACGCCCCCCCGGGGCCCGGCGCGTGCCGACAAGCTGTAATCCACAGCGCCCACCACGGAGCCATCACGATGAAACACAGAAATCTGCGGAGCCCGAGGCGATCACTCACGCCGGCGGTCGCTCCCGTTCGACCTCCCATGCGTGCCCGCATCTGTGCATCCGCGCTCGCCCTCGGGCTTGCCTCACTTCTATTCGCCACCGCACCCGCTCTCGCCCAGGATGCCACCGGTGACTGGTTCGGCATCATGGAAGCCGGGGCCATCGAGCTCCGCTTCAACCTGCACGTGGCCGAGGCGGACGGGGTCTACTCTGCGACCCTCGATGTTCCTGATCAGGGTGCGGAGGGCATACCTCTCGATCCGTTCACGGTCGATGACGGAGTCGTGGCGTGGCGATTCGCTCCCGCTGGACTGGAGTACGAAGGGGTCATCGATCCGGCAGCCACGCGGATAAACGGCACATTCAAGCAGG
>JAUWTE010000014.1 GCA_030609765.1 Acidobacteriota bacterium | reverse complement strand
CGCTCACTGTAATCCACGTCGATCCGCAGGTAGCGCACGATCCCTTCCTTGTCGATCACCAGTGTTGCCGGATGAGGAATCTCCCGCTCGCGGGAATCATCCTCGTTGAAAATCCCGTACTGTCGGATCGCGCTGGCGCCCGGATCAACCAGGAACGTGAGGTCCGCTCCCTGGGCGTCGCGAAGCTCGCGCAGCTTCTCAGTGTCGTCATGAGCGATGGCCCAGACAACGGTCTCAGTGGCCTGAATGGATTCGATGGCGCCTTGCAGCTCGCCGAGCTGCGTGCGGCAGTACGGTCACCAGGTGCCGCGGAAGAAGACAACGATGACATTCTTCTCACCCTTCAGATCGCTCAGGCGTAACGCATCGCCGTCAATTGAATCCAGGGCAATGTCAGGTGCTTCAGAGCCGACTTGCACGGCGGTCTGCGGCGGCACCGCTTCAGACCTTGACGAGTTCGGGCTGGCAGGGAGTGTCCCGGCGGCGGCATCCAGCGCAGACGCCGGGCTCATGACCGCAGCAGCGGTGAGCAACAAACCAGTGATCAGTAACCGATACTCGGGACCTCGTTGCTCACGTCGCGCGTCTGCCATCAGCTGTTCCCCGTTTCTGGTCGAAGTTTCAGGCTGCTTTGCCCGCCCGCTGGTCCCAGGAATAGTCGATCAGCGCCTCGGGATCCAGTACCCAGATGGATCTTCCTTCAGAATCCACCAATCCGTTACGGCGAAACTCGTTGAAAACGGTGCTGGTGGTCTCGCGCGTTGACCCGACAAGCTGCGCCAGATCCGACTGGGTCAAAGGCAGGTCAATCAGTGTTCCTCGTTCTGCCTCGCATCCGAAATCGGTCGCCAGTTCGGAGAGGGCTTGGGCCAGCCGCGTGCGGACATCCTTGCTGACAAGGTCGATCACGCGGCTCTCGATCTGCTGCTTTCGCCGGCCGATGATGCGCGAGAATTCCAGGGCCAATCCGGGAATGCGCCCCAGGTATTCCTCCAGGTCGTCACGTCGTATAGAGCACATGAATGCATCCTCTACGACTGTCGCGGTGCCGTTGCGAAGCTCTTGCCCCGTAATGGCTACTTCACCGAAAACCTCGCCAGGACGGATGTAGTAGAGAATCATCTCCTTACCGTCTTCGGAGGTGCGCGACAGCTTGATCTTCCCTGACTTCAACACATAGATCGTGTCGCTGAGATCGCCCACGCGGTAGATCACTTCTCCCTGCTCGCGGAGCTCTGTGTCGACCAACTCACCGAGTCGACGTACCTCGGCGCTAGCCAGACCGCTGAACAAATCAACCTGCCGGAGGTGCCAATACTTCGCCTGGGAAACTGCGAGTGCTGATTGCATCGTCGAATCTCCTCGACGGTGGGGACTTGGGATGCTCGTGCATCGAGCGGCTTGTATGGCTAGTTTTGCCGCTCCACCGTGCCTGGTTTCACAGGAAAACGAGATTTATTGCGAAATCAGGCACGGGACCTGCAGGTGGCTGGGGCGATAGCCCCAAGCTCTCAACCGATCGAGTAGCGAGAACGCTCCCACAGCCACCCGAGGATGAACCCGAGGGCACCGAGCACGAAGACGGGTGCCAGGTGGGAGCTGAGCACGTGAGACGGCTCAGAGATCGGGCAGACCATCCGCCACGTCGCATCGGCCATCACGCCGCCGCCGACGCCACTCAGGAGGCCGATCGAGCGCGGTCGCACGGGCAGCGCCCTGACCGCAAGCCAGGTTACGACCAGAAGAAATGGAACACCAAGGAACAACTCGTGGCGGAAGCACAACCACCAGATACTCCAGACGTTCTCCACAGTAGTCGGGAAGTACATCCAGATCGCCGAGTTGACCGTCACGTGCAGGCCGATAGCGGCGACAATCAACCCACCGATCATGCCTCTCGAAACGCCGAGGCCGGGAACCGCCTCGCGCAGGGCCATTCCCATGAGTCCGAGGCCGAGCAGGAGCTGCACGATCACCGGCAGCCAAGCCAGCAACACGCCTAGCTGGTCGAGGTCCGGCCTTTGCCCCATGATGATCTGCGGCAGCAGAAACGCCACGATCGTGAGCGGAACAACCCAGAGCTTTCGCCTCCAAGGTGCCGCCATTGGGCACACGGGCTTCAGGTCGCAGGCCACTGCCTGCCTCAGACTCTCCGGAATATGCCTGGCGGTTCCACCCGCCGCAGGATCGCTCATTTATCCCGCTTCTCCTTCGGCCATGATTGCACGCAAAGACTGCACGCCGCGGAACGACCTCAGCTTTGCGGCCCTCTCGCTGATCCCCAACATGGCGCCAATCTCCCGGAAGCTGAACCCCCAGGCATGATGAAGGAGAACCGCCTCGCGGCGGTCCGCCGGCACCTCATCGAGAGCCCGCAACAGATCATCCGTCACGGGCAAACCTTCAGCGATGCTGTCCACTGGGAGCTCGGGCAACTCGTCCTTGGCCGTTGTTTCGAACTTCGCCTTGCGGACCTTCGAGCGACGATCCATCAGGTATACGTATCTGGCGATCCCGAAGATCCATGGCTTGACCGGGCGTGGTGGACTGTAGGTGTGCCTGGAACGGTGCACTTGCAGAAATGTCTCTTGCAGCAGATCCTCCGCACGGTCGAAGTCACGGCTCAATGATGCCAGGTAGTTACGCACACTGGTGGCGAGTGTCTGGAAGAGCTGCTCGAAGCCTTCCATCTCGCCTTTCTGGTAGGCCACCATGATGTCGACCAACCGGCGATCTGCTTCTTCTTTAGCTGCTACTGACATATTTGCTCGAATCGCCCGATTCGTTACGCCCCCGGCGTGACTTCTTTCTCGGCGCCCCCGCGCACCGTCCCTCCAGGGCCCTGTCGGGGCACCCCGGGGGGCACTCTATCACCTGAGAAGTGGAGCCGGTACGGCTAGGATCAAGGGTCGCCGGCGCAGCGAAAGCCGGTGCAAACAGGTGAGATTTCCGGCCGGCATGAGACCCGCCGGGTATTCCGGACAGCCCATGCCAGAGTCGCCCATGAGCCGCCCCGCAGAACCCTCACATCGTCGCCGAACATCCTCACAGACTCGCCCCCCAGGCGATCGACAAATCCTGGATATGGCAGGAATGGGGCGGCAGTCCACTCCCACACGTCACCCAACATCTGCTGGCATCCGTAGAAGCTACGACCACGCGGATACGAGCCCACCGGCGCAGGCTCCATCTGCTCCTGGTCGAGGTTCGCTAGCTCCGCTGTCGGGCGCCTTTCGCCCCAAGGATAGGCGCGCGCCTCCAGCCGATCCGCATCCCATGCGGCGGCTTTTTCCCATTCGGCCTCGCTCGGTAGTCTTCTGCCCGCCCAACTCGCGTAGGCATCGGCTTCGAAAAAGTTCACACCGGAAACCGGACGGAGTGGATCAATCGGTCGACCCCTCCCGAAGACGAACACGTCCCACTGCCCACTGATGTATCTCCAGTTGCTCGGGTTCTCTCTGCCGCACTCCCGACACCATGCCCAGCCTCTTTTGCCCCAATGATCGCGCCGCTGATAGCCGCCGTCCTCGACGAAGCCCTGGAATTCAGCGTGCGTCACGGGGGCAACATCGATCCAGTAGGCGGACAGGTCGACACGATGGCACGGCATCTCGGCGTCCAGCGCACGCTCGGAATCGTCGCTCCCCATGATGAACTCTCCCGCAGGAATCAGGATTCGCTCTCCAGCGATCGACTGGTCGGGACGTGCGGGGGGTGCGCCGTCCCCGGGAGCGCTGTAAGGAAGGTCATTCCCCTCGTACAGTGCTCCCAGGATCAACTCCTGCCTCAAGGCCTCGTTCTGTACGGCGACCTGATAAATGTGACCCCGCGCAGTCAGAGGAGAGGTCGGATCCAGGCTCGATTCGAGAAGAAGCCGCGTGGCAGCAGCGCGTGTGTGTTCGAGCGCGGCCAGGGTGCTCTGCAGCGATCCGTGCGGCAAGACCGACGGGAAGGAATCCTCCGCGACTGTAGATTCTCCTGGGTGGGGAAGCAGCTCGGCGCCCCGCTCGACTCTTGAACCACTCTCCAGCCCGGCAACGAGCCACTCCTGCTCGAATCTTCGTATCGCCTCCAACTTGGCCACGACAGCCCCGACTCTCCGCTCGGAGGCAGCTCCGGCCTCCAGATTGAGTAGCGGGGCAATCAACTCCAGCGTTCTCGATCGGGTATGCATGAGACGAGCCGCGATCTTCTGCTTGCGATCCTCGAGAAACGGTGCCTTCTTCATCCTTCGCATGAGCAGTAGCCCGAACAACGAGCCGGAATCTTTGAAATACTCCTCGAGGGAAAAACCGAAGCGTGCCGCGTTGGCGGCAACCTCCTGTGGTTTGAATTTGCGACTGATCTCGACAAGGACCATCTCACCGGCAGCAACACGGAACTGACGACCGATGGTTGGCAGATCGATCATCACCTCTGCCTTGAACCGGGCATAGATCTCGATTCGCTGCAGGCTCTCGTTGTAGTACGCAACGTGCTCGAGGGCATCCAGGGGCACACACGTACCCAAGCGGTGGTTCATGTGTGCAAACAGGTTCTTCGTGAAGCGCTCCGTCCACCCTGCCGCGTCGTTATAGGCCGCCTCCAGGCGTGCCGTGTCTTTCACCAGGTCGATACCGAGCAGGAAGAAATCGTCCTCACGGAGTTGCGCCGATACCATTTCCAGAAAACCGTCGAGCTCTTGGTTGTTGAAGTTGCCGACGGTGGAACCGAGGAACATCAGCATCAGGGGCGAAAGGTGGGAGCTCAGGCCGAGGCCACGGTCGTAGGATGCCGCAATTCCCTCGACGGTCAGCTCGGAATAGGCGGATACGAGATTCTCGCACGCCCCTTCCAGCGCGCTGCCGCTGATGTCGATAGGGACGTATCTTGCCGGACCTCTCGCACACCAGGCATCCAGGACATGGAGGGTCTTGACTGAGCTTCCCGAGCCGAGCTCTACAACGGTCACATCGCCAACGAGCTCACGTATCCTGCCCGCCTGATCGGCCAGAATCGAAGCCTCGGTGCGCGTTGGATAGTATTCGGGCTGATCGGTGATCTTCTCGTAGATCTCCGACCCCGCCTGGTCGTACAGATAGCGGCAATCGAGCCAGCGCGGGTGGTCATCGAGCCCCCGGGCCACAGATTCGGCGAACGCCAGCCCCGCCTCTCCTTTGCGGTCCCGCAGAATCGAGTAGCCGTCTGCTTGAAAACGAGTCCAGCCGGTCCTTGGCGTCGGGATGAGGTGTTGATCTGTATTTCCCGCCATGCTTACCGGCACCTCCTACAACACCGAGCGGAGGTTTGGAATGCCTCCCTCCGCATCGCGACTGCGCGTTCCTCCGCACACGAGCAGGACCCGCTATAAACCCTGCAGTGGCGAAAGTCGCTCCCGGATCTGCTCGTGTAGCGATCCGTTGCTGGCAACAATGTGACGCGAATACAGCACCGAGGCAACATCCTCGCGTCCGGAGAAGTCGCTGACCTTGCCACCGGCCTCGCGCACGAGAAGAGTTCCGGCGGCAACGTCCCAGGGGCTCAAGTGCAACTCCCAGTAGCCGTCGAGGCGACCAGCGGCAGTGTAGGCGAGATCGAGGGCGGCCGCGCCCATGCGGCGGAGCCCCGCTGCCTGCAGGACCATTCTCGCCCAGTTGTCGATGTTGTTGTCGGGAACCTCGTTACGATTGTAGGCAAACCCGGTACCGAGCATCGCCTCGCCGATATCTGTTGTGCGCGAGACCTCGATCGGGTCGCCGTTCAGAGCGCACCCTTCGCCCCTACTTGCCGTAAACGTCTGCCCCAGGGCCGGCGCGTGCACAACGGCGGCGCGCAGCTCGCCATCGTCGATGACCGCTATCGACACGCACCAGAACGGGATGCCATGCAGGAAGTTCACCGTGCCGTCGAGAGGATCGACCACCCAGTTGCGACGACTACCCGTGTCGCGATTGCTGCCCTCTTCCGCGAGCACGTCGTCGCTCCCGGGAATGAGTTTGAAGAGGTAGCTCTCGGCCTCGTGGTCCGCGGTGCTCACCAAGTCCCGTCGCCGCCCGGCCTTGCGGTCGGCGTCGCCCCGTCTTAAACGACCATAGTGGGAGCTGAGGATCTCACCGGCCCCCTGCGCCAGGCGCAAGGCTGCCCCGAGGGGAGATTCTCCTGCGGGTTCAGGCGGTTCCTGGCCTGATGGACTCTCTATTGCTGACACGTGACAATCACCTCCATCTTGGCGTAGGTGCCGGTCGCTATTGTATTTTCCCTGTCCGAATGCGGGAAGACGGATCCCACAACCGAACGCCAACTACCCCTCGATGCCTATCCCTTCCAGCGTGTGCGCCCCCTTACGGGTCTGGCACGGGGTTTGCTTCATAATTACCTAGATACATGTCAGCGGCGACAATTTCAAAGGAGGACGCATGGCGAACTTCGAACGTGTGCGCGAAACGATGTCCAGTCCACCCAGCCAGGATTATGTGCGTGAGCGCGCCGATGAAGGTTGGCACATCGTCGCTGTCGAGTGGGCTCGCCCCATCGATGCAGAGTCGAATGATGCGGGTCTGTTGAAGGAATCGATTCCCTACGGTTTGCGAGTATCGGTCGACTGCAAGCACCTCGAAGAGAGCCCCGAGGAAAAGGAGGCCATGGTGCTGATGCTCGAGATGATCGTCGAGGACAAACCCTTCTCGCAGGTGGCCTCCGGCCTCAACAACCAAGGTCTGAGCACCCGAAGCGGCACGCCCTGGACGCAAGTCGGAGTGTTCAACATGCTGCCTCGTATTATCGAAGTAGCGCCGCAGATCTTCTCGAGCGAGGAGTGGAGCAAGCGGCGCGAAGAGGTCACGAGTCGGCTCAAGGTTCTTCTCGGCTGATCTTTCCGGCCGGTTCGGTATAATCTTCCTCGGGCGACAGCTTGGAGATTGCCGCAAAGCTATGGTTTACCAGCCGCGGTTTCTGAACAGAATCTATGCATTCCTCAGAGGCTATTCCTGGATTCCGTGCCCCATCTGTAAGCGCAGATTCGGTGGCCATGAGCGGCGAAGTGGCGGCGAGCTCTGGATTACCGAGCGTGATTCCGTGGCTGTGTGCCCGCGCTGTGGCGAAGAAGCCGACCGACGAAACCAGGAGAGTGGCTTCCCCCGTACCGTGCCCCCCACGATCCGAGACCTCTAGCCCGGGCTAGCCTCCCACGATACTGCGGTAGATCTCAGGGTCAGTGGCGCCTTCCGTGCCAACCACGAGGACCCTCGATTGCGGCCCCAAACCCAGCGCATCACGCGCTTCCTTTTCGCCCGACACCCGGATCAGGCCTGCGAGTCCGGCAACACCCGACTCGCCCGCTATCAGGCATCTATCCTGCCCCGCACCTTCAGCCAGAAGACGCATGGTTTGGAGTGCATCCACATCCGGGATGGTCAGGAACGCATCCGCGCCATCCCGCAAGATAGGCCACGCTATGGTCGACACCTCGCCAGTACACAGACAGGCCATCAGGGTATGGGGCGTGCCCGGGACCGGCGTAGGCTTACCGGCCTCGGCGCTCCGGTAGATGCAATCGGCTCCGTGCGGCTCGACCACGACCCCTATCGGCCGCTCAGCCCCGTACAGCTCCCACAGATAGGAGAGGACGGCAGCGGCGAAACCACCTACGCCTCCCTGTAGGAATACGTGTGTCAGCTTGGGTGCGGACCCTCGTGAGACTCCCTCAGTCGCGAGCTGACTGATCACCTCCTCGACGAGGGTCGAGTAGCCCTGCATCACATCGCGGGGGATCTTCTCGTATCCAGGGTAGGCGTGGTCTGAAACAACCAGCATCCCGTGCTGACGCGCGTCCGTGTCGGCGCGACGCACAGCTTCGTCGTAGCTCCCCGCAACTCGCACCACATCCGCACCGAGCGCAGCGATGGCCGCCTCTCTACCGGAGCTTGCCGCGGAAGGAAGATAAACAACACAACGACAGCCGAAGAGCTCAGCCCCCCACGCCACTGCCCTCCCATGATTGCCATCAGTCGCGCATGCCACGGTGATATCGGATACGTAATTTCGATGCGCTCCCGCGATGAGGTCGAGCCCGCTGACCCGCTCAACACCTGCACGATCGCGCAGGACCTGCCGCAGTACCTGCAGCACTCCGAAAGGTCCACCGAGGGCCTTGAAGCTCTGCAAGGTGAACCTCTGACTTTCGTCTTTGTACCAGAGGGTCGAGATGCCGAGACGCTCGGCCAACCCATCCAGAGAGAGCAAAGGGGTAGAGGCGTACCCGGGCCATGAAACGATCTCAGCGCTCACCTCCCTGTGTCGCTCCAGCGACAAAATCGCACGGAACTCCGACGGATATGTCCCCCTCCGGTTGACACAAGAGCTCATCAGGAGGCGCAGCTCACCCGCATCATTCGGCCAGCCAATAGGTTGAGGCATCGAGCATCTCCGCGCTGTATCTGAATCCCCTCTTAATCCCTTATTGCCTGTATACGACATTTTCGTGACGTCGAACAGTATGGTGCGGATGTGGCAACATCAACTCTGCCGGCAAGGTGGTGTCCTGTTGCAGGGTGCCGCGGAATGCTACTTTCTTCTCAACAGCGCATTTGACGCAGAACAACCGGAGTCGCACCCATGCGTATCGATCTGAATCGACTTGCTCTGCCCCTCGTCCTGCTGCTCCTGAGCGCCATCGTCCTCGGCGCCTCGCCGCTGCAGCGACGCAACACCGAGACGCGGCTCACCGACCTCGAGGCCCATGTCGTGGCGCTGCAGGAGGCCCAGCAGACAGCCCTCGGTCAAATCAGTCAGATGCGCCTCGACCTCGACAATACACTCGAGCCAATGCGAATTCGGCTGGCTGATTTTGGTGAGGATATGCGGGGAATCGAATCGCGTCTCGTGGCCCTCGAGGAACAACTGGCGATCACCAACGAGTCCCTGGCGCGGCTCTCCGAGCAGATCGCGATGGGCGGCGTAGGAGCAAGTGCCCGGCAGCCGACCGGCAGCGGCACCCCCATGCCCATGCCGCAGCGCCCGACCGGTGTCCCTGCCCCTGCTGTAGCTAGCCAGACACAGACCCGCGAACAGCAGTCCGAGTCGAGCGCGCTGTATTCCGCCGCCTACACCGACTACCTGGGCGCCGACTACTCCCTGGCAATCTCCGGATTCCAGGAGTATCTCCGCCTGTACCCAAACTCGGAGCAAGCCGACAACGCGCAGTATTGGATTGGCGAGAGCTACTACTCACAGGACGACTACCAGGGTGCCCGCTCTGCGTTCCTCGAGATTCCGCGTCGATTCCCGAATGCCGAGACTCTGCCCGACGCGCTCTTCAAGGCCGCACAGTGCCTTGTCGAGCTCGGTGCCACGGATGAGGGCGTCGATGAGTTCATGCGGTTGATCAACTCGCATCCACTTTCTGGCGCAACGCGCATTGCGTGCTTGCAGCTCGAGCGTCTCGGGGTGGCCAAACCGCCCCAGTGCCCACTGTATTGATTCCACCCCTGGAGGAAGCTATGAATCGAACGGCCTTTGCCATCACTGCCACTCTGCTTTGTCTACCTCTGGTTGCATGTGGGGGGCAAGCGTCGGAGACCTCGGGTGAGGCCACTCAGCCCGACTCCAACATGGAGAGACTGTTGGGGCAATACACAAGCGTCCCGCTGACCACCGATCTGAGCGTTCTTACCGATCAGGAGCGGCAGATGCTCCCTCTACTGATCGAAGCCGCGGACGTGATGAATGTGCTCTTCTGGCATCAGTCCTATGGTGAATCCGCCGAGCTCATGAGCACGCTCGAGGACCCCGCCGCTCAGCAGTACGCCGCGATTAACTTCGGTCCTTGGGATCGAATCGCCGACAATGATCCTTTCCTCGATGGCTACGGGCCCAAGCCCGCGGGGGCCAACCTCTATCCCGCCGATATCACCAAGGAGGAGTTCGAGGCGGCCACTGAGGCAGCACCGGAGTCAGCCGACGATCTGCGCGGCCTGTACACCCTGGTGCGTCGCGACGACGACGGCAATCTGACGACCACCCCCTACAGTGAAGCCTACGCCGAGGAGCTGCAAACAGTCGCGGCCAACCTGCGCGCCGCCGCCGAACTGGCGGAAGATCAGGGGCTTCGACGCTACCTGGAGCTGCGTGCCGATGCGCTGCTGAGCAACGACTATCAGGCCAGTGACATGGCGTGGATGGACATGAAGACCAACACCATCGACCTGGTCATCGGACCCATCGAGACCTATGAGGATCAACTCTACGGTTACAAGGCAGGATTCGAGGCCTTCCTCCTGATCAAGGATCAGGACTGGAGCCAGCGCCTGGCGAAATACGCCGCCCTGCTGCCGGCTCTCCAGCGTGGCCTGCCCGTGGCCGATGAATACAAGAGCGAGGAGCCCGGTACGGATTCAGAGCTCAACGCTTACGACGTTATCTACGTTGCCGGCGACGCCGACGCCGGCTCCAAAACCATCGCCATCAACCTGCCGAACGACCCCCAAGTACAACTCGAGAAAGGGGCGCGCCGCCTGCAGTTGAAGAACGCCATGCGCGCCAAGTTCGATGGAATCCTCGTGCCTATTGGGAATCTACTGATTGCCGAGGATCAGCGACAGCTCGTCAGCTTCGATGCGTTCTTTGCCAACACGATGTTCCACGAGGTCGCCCACGGCCTCGGTATCAAGAACACCATCGACGGTCAGGGAACCGTGCGGCAGGCGATGCAGGAGCAGGCATCGGCGCTCGAGGAAGGCAAGGCCGACGTCCTCGGCCTCTACATGGTCACCGAATTGCTCGAGCAGGGTGAGCTCGAGGGCACCGAGCTCGAGCAGCACCTTGTGACGTTCACAGCAAGCATCTTCCGGTCGATCAGGTTCGGAGCCGCTAGCGCTCATGGAGTAGCCAACCTGGTGCGCTTCAACTTCTTTCAGGAGGCGGGCGCATTCGAGCGCGATGAAGCTACGGGCACCTATCGAGTGGACTTTCAGGCAACGCTCGAGGCCATCGCAGCGCTGTCCGAGAGGATTCTCGTCATGCAGGGCGATGGCGATTACGCGGGTGCCGTCGACTTCGTCGATCAGTATGGGAGGCTCGGCCCGGTTCTGCAGCAGGATCTGGATCGGCTCTCGAGTGCCGGCATTCCCGTTGACATCGTCTTCGAGCAGGGAATGGATGTGTTGGAAGGCGGTCGGTAACACGGCTCGCCCGTAAAATGGTCGCTCCCCTGGACAGATCGCTGACATCCCCGCTTGTAACCCTTCGGGGCTCAATGCATGGTGAAACTCGAGCGTAAGACCAGGGTAGCGTCAGTCATGTGGCCGGTTCTTGCCGCCGTCTGCTGTCTTTTCCTGGCTTCCCATCTTGCCTGCGCGCCCGGCGACGCGGAGGTCGTGCCCCCTCCCTACGCTCCCTCGACGGCTTACGAGGCCTACGCCCACTCCCTGAGTCAGGCAAATCTCTCCGATACTGCGCTCGGTAGGGACTGGATTGCGGCTGGGGAGGAGGCGCTGACGGATCCGGTCAACATCTCCCTACCCTTCCAGGAAACCGGCTATTTCGACGAGGCCGAAGCCATGGCCTTCGCCTTCCGATTCGATGCTCAGGGCGGGCAGCGTCTGGATATCGTCCTCGAGATCGACACTGGAAGACCGGCGCGCATCTTCATGGACCTGTTTCGGGTCGTCGAGGAGCAAGGGATTGATGATATTCACATTGCCACCGGTGCCGGACAGATGCGCCGCATCCAGCTCGAGTCACGTCGCGATGCCTCCTACATTCTGAGGCTGCAGCCGGAGCTTCTCAGAAGTGCCCTCTACACTCTTACCGTTCGAAAAAACGCATCGCTCGAGTTCCCCGTCGCCGGACGTGATACGGGTGCCATTCAGAGCGGATTCGGGGCGCCTCGTGACGCGGGCAGGCGGACACATCGTGGAGTGGATATCTTTGCGCCCCGCGGAACGCCGGTGCTGGCTTCCGCCGAGGCACGGGTGACCCGAGTGCGAGAGACCGAGGTTGGCGGGCGGGTCATTTGGCTGCGTAACAAGAGCAATGGAGACGCCCTTTACTACGCCCACCTCGAGCAACAGGATGTGGAGGAGGGGCAAGAGGTGAGCCCGGGCGATGTGATCGGCCGGGTAGGAAATACCGGCAACGCGCGTACCACACCTCCTCATCTGCACTTCGGCGTCTATGTTCGAGGAAGCGGCGCCCGCGACCCTTTCCCCTACCTCCAGCAAATCCAGGACGCACCACCATCGTCGGAATTCGATGCGGACCGCCTTGGCTCATGGTCACGCTCAACAGAATCGGTCATCGCCCTGCGCGCCGCCCCGGAACGGCGCGCCCAGATGATCAGGAACCTCGAGCCTCATACGCCCATTCAAGTGCTCGGGGGGACGGGCACCTACTACCGTGTCCGCCTACCCGATGGCACCGCGGGCTACGTACCGGCGCCTCTCACAGAGCTCGCCGTAGAGCCCCTACGGAACGAGGAGCTTCATGTAGCGGGCCGAATTCACGAGCGGACCTTGATCTGGGACCAGGTCTTGGCGCATCTTTCCGCAGGCGAGGAGCTTCCCGTGCTCGGCAGTTTTGGCCAGTTTCTTTTCGTGCGCACGCCAAAGGGTTATATGGGCTGGTTAGTGCTCAACTAGCAGGCCGTGGTGACGCAACTGAGCGATATCTCTGTAATCATCCCCACGTTCAACCGCGCTCACGTTATTAGCAGGGCCCTCAACTCGGTTCTCGCTCAGACGTTGCGCCCGCTCGAAGTACTGGTCATCGATGACGGCTCGACGGACGCCACCAAAGCCCTCCTGCGCAGCAGGTACGCGGACGAAACGTTTCCGGAGGTCCGTCTTCTCGCTTGTCCACAGCGTGGAGTCAGCGCAGCCCGCAATCACGGTATCAACGCATCATCGGGGCAATGGATCGCTCTTCTCGACTCCGACGATGCATGGACCCCCGAGAAGCTCGAACACCAGCATCGCGCTTTGCAGCGAAGTCCGGAGCTCAAGATTTGCCACACGGACGAGATCTGGATTCGTGACGGAAAGCGCGTCAATCAGATGAAGAAGCACGCCAAGCGGGGCGGTTGGATTTTCAACGACTGCCTGCCGTTGTGCTGCATCTCACCTTCCAGCGTCATCATCCATCGCTCGATCTTCGAGGATGTCGGGCTGTTCGACGAGGACCTTCCCGTTTGCGAAGACTATGATCTGTGGCTCCGCGTTACATCCCGCTATCCCGTTCTACTCGTCGACGAGAAGCTGACGATCAAGTACGGCGGGCATCCGGATCAGCTCTCCCTCAAGCTCTGGGGAATGGATCGTTTCAGACTAGATGCCCTGGAGAAGGTCCTCGCCTCGGGTCATCTTGATGAGGAGATGCGCGAAGCTGCTGAAGCGACGCTGCGGAGCAAGCTGGGAATCTACCTGAAGGGCGCTCGCAAGCGCGGCAGGATGAGCGAGGTCAGAGCATACGAGGAACGCTTTGCCCATCACCTGGGGGAACCTCTCGGGTGAGCGGCTCGGCAACCGCCGAAGGCTACTGACCCTCTCGATCTTTGCGCAGCCACAGGCTCATCAGATTGACGAAGCGGGCAAGATCTCCGTATGTCACTGTCTGCGCGGTGATGTCCGCCAGGTTGATGCTCCGGAACCAGACGGCATCCCCGCTGACCACATCGTAGAGGCGCACATAGCCTTTCAGGCGAACAGGCGCTCTCTCTCCGAGCTCGTCTATCGAAAGTACCAGGATGTACTCGGCCCATTGGGGATCCAGCACAACGCCGAAGGAGGCGGAGTCCGAGAGGGCATTCCTGAACGAACGCTCCAGCCGCAGAATGTCAGCGGCGTTCTCGTTGACCCGACTTGACCCCATGGTGTAGTCGGGACGCCCGCTGATCGTGCCGGACCCACCGGACTGTGGATTGCTGTTGTAGGGTAGCTCCGCGAGCGCATCGATCTCGTCGGTCCGAGATGAGGCCACGAATACCGTCGCGGCCTTGATGCGAACCTCGAAATCGTCGGGCGGCGGCGATTTATAGAACATGTCGACGAACATCTGGTTCATGTCTTGGCCGGCAAGCGAGGCACGTATCGCCTGGTCCCAGGCGGTTTCGTAGTCCTCGGCACGCGAGGCGGCAATCGCCGCAAGGCGGTGCGTGTGTCCGTGACCGGGATTGAGCTCCGCCGCCTGCAACAGTGCGTCTCGTGATTCCGCGAATTGCTGCAGGAGTCCCAGGGCCCTGCCCTTCTGATACCAAGCTTCCCAGTACTCTTGGTCAGCCTCGATGGCCAGGTCGAGGTCGTCGATCGCTGCGACCAATTCCCCTGCCTCGATCTTTTTGACGGCGACCTCTGTGAGTCTCTCCGCCTCATCCGCGTCGCCTCGCGAGGATTGCCGGGCTTCCGTGGAGCCGCTCCAAGCCAGCAGGATGATGGCCAACAACCACAGGGCCGGCCGAATCGAACGGGTCAGTGGGCGTGGTCCTGCAAGAGACTTCATGGCATTCACAAGGCAACGGGGGAGCCGGCAGTCGAACATCTACTTCTCATTCTGCCTCATCAACGACCGGGATACACGGCCCCTGCACAACTGCAAAGCAAAGCGGCCCGGAAAACATTCCGCAGCGGGAATCCACAGCCCGCCTAGCGTGGCAGAGGCTCCGGCAGATCAGCAATGACGTAGGCCATCACCGCCATGGCAGCCACCGATCGCGCCACTTCGTCGGGGTCGAGCTTATCGATCGTGTCGGCCTCCGTGTGGTGATACCAGAAGTAACGGGACCCGTCGACGCTCAAGCCCATCCCCGGTACTCCGAGCGCCATAATCGGTCCGATGTCGGCGCCGCCTCCGCCACGTGTGATGCGGCCCGCCTCGATTCGATCCAAGAGCTGCCCCACTTGCCGGACGATCTCGTATGCGGCATCAGAGCCTGTGAAGCCGAAACCCGAGGGCTTGAATACTCCACCGTCGCTCTCGATGGCGAGCACGTGGCCATCGAGCTCATCGAGGTGTGCATCGCGATAGCCGGTGCCACCGCGTAGGCCATTTTCCTCGTTCGTCCATAGCGCCACCCGTACGGTCCGCCGCGGTCGCAGTCCGAGCTCCTTCATCAGGCGTACCGCCTCCCATGCCGCGACGCATCCACCACCGTCGTCCATCGCACCCTGCCCGACATCCCAGGAGTCGCTGTGGCCCCCCAAGACAACCACCTCATCAGGGAACTCGGAGCCCACGATCTCGGCGACGACATTGCGCGACGGTACGTCGGCAAGGGTCTCTGCCTCCATCTTCAGATGCACGACGATGCGCTCCCCACGCTCCTGCATGCGGTGGAGCATCTGGGCATCTTCTACCGTGAGAGCAGCATGTGGGATGCGCGGAACATCCTCCGCATACCGCATACCGCCGGTGTGAGGGGTACGGAGGGATACCGGAGTCACCGACCTGATCAAGCTCGCGACAGCCCCCACCTTGGCCGCTTCGACCGCGCCCCGACCGCGATACTGAACGGTCTCTCCGTAGGAGGTGAAAGGGACGTCGAACAACACGATCTTGCCCGCGGCTTCAGCCGACCGGGCGGCGAGGTCATCGAAGCTGTTCACCACGAGCACATCCGCCGTGATCCCCTCAGTTGGGGTCCCGACGCTGCCGCCCAAGCCCAACATGGGCAAATCCTGTGGGCGCGGCTCGAGCAGCTCTGCCGATTCATGGCCCCTCACCCAACGAGGCACCATGACCGACTCACCGCGGACGTTCTCGAGCCCATCGGCCTCCATCTGCTGAAGAATCCAATCGATAGCCATCTCGAGGTTCTCGGTGCCGCTGAAGCGAGGCCCGAACTCATCAACGAGAAGGGCCAGTCGTTCGTAGGCGAATTCGCTGGACATCGCCGCGTCGATCAAGCGCTTCGCTACATCACGGTATTGTGCTGGGATGTCCGTAGACTGCGCTCCGGCCAGAGCCGGCGCAGATGGCAAAATCAGCAGCGAAACCAGCGCCACGAGAAGAGACAGATATGCCGTGGTCCTCATCAATACACTCCTGGAAGGCCGAGTCGTCGCAACGACATCCGATGATCGGATCATGCGACCATAGCGCCTCGCGAGCGCGGGCGCCAGCACCGGCAAGGCGCTGATGAGCACCCTGCGAAGCCGCTCAAGGGTCCGGCCAGGCTCCTAGTTTGTTCATCAGCATAATCATCGAAAGGGCGG